>JBFIDI010000299.1:0-7126 GCA_041581405.1 Burkholderiaceae bacterium | reverse complement strand
TCGGTCTTGTCGCTGCTGGCCGACTGGGCACGCAGCGTCACCGCGTTGGCACCGGTGCTGGTCAACGTGGCGCCGGCGCCGACCTGCGCCTCGGTGCGCAGCGTACCGACGTTGATCGCCAGCGCCCCGGCAATGCCGATGTCACCGCCGCTGGCGCCGGCCGTGGCGGTGGCCGCGAAGGTGTCGACGGCAGCGCCGGAAGGCATGTCGGCCACCACACTGATGCCTTGCGCGCCGAGCGACGTGCCGGTGCCGATGCTGGCGCGATTGAGCACGTCGGCCACGTTGATCGCCACCGCGGCACCGACGCTGGTGCCGCCGCTGGACGAGACCGCCGTGCCGTCGGCGACCGTGGCCACGTCGGTGTCGGCGCTCGAGCGGATGGTGGCGGCACCGTTGGCGCTGACGGTGCGGCTGTTGCCGATGCCGGCGCTGGTGCGCGAGGTGCCGATGCCGATGCCGACCGCGGCGGCGACGTTGACGGAGGACGAGCCGCTGGAGCCGCCGTCCTTGTCGGCGGTCTTGGCCTGTGGCGTCGCGCCGGCGGCGCTGCTGTCGCGGCCGCCCTTGCTGGCGGCCTGGCTGTCGCCGATGCCGCGCTGGGCACCCGCCTGCTGGTCGACACCGCCGTCCTGCGTGCCGTCGTCCTGCTTGCCACCCTTGGCGCTGGCCTTGGCGGTCGCGGTGCTGGCCTGGCGGCTGCTGGCGGTCAAGGCCAATGCGCCGCTCGCCGTCGCAGACCGGTCGAGCAACACGCGTGTGGTGTCGACCACCGACCCGAATGCCAGCGAAATGCCGACTGCGACGTTCGACCCCTGCGCCGCCCCTTCGGCCGTGGTGGTGGCGGTGCCGACATGGTCGGCGTTGAGCGTCAGCGCCTGCGAGGTCAGGGCCTGCGCCGCGCTGCGCAACTCGGCCAGCGTGTCGACCGTCGCCACCGTGATCGCCGCCGCCGGCGTGATCGCGGTGCCGCCGGCCGAGCCACCCTTGACCTCGGTCGTGACGGTGGTGTTCGAACGGGCATCGATGGTGACCGCGCCGGCGCCTGACAGCCGGGCATTGGTATCGACGATGGCCCGCGACACCACGTCCGACACGTTGACCGCGACCGTGGCACCGATACCGACGGCGTTGTTGCCGGCATCCACCTTGGACACCGCCTTGGCGCCGTCGCTGGTGGTGGTTTGCGACTTCAGCGACAACGCGGTCGAACCGGTGAATACGAGATTGGCCGTTGGCGCCAGCATGGCCTCGGCCTTGGTCACGCCGGCATTGATCGCCAGCGCACCGGCCACGCCGACGCTGGAGCCACCGGCGCCGGCCGTGGCCTGGGCGCCGAAGCGCGCGCTGCTCAGCGTGGCCAGCGCGGCGACACCACCGGGCGCCGTCAGCGTGGTCGCACCGGAGAACAGCACCCGGCTGGCCAGGTTGGCGGTATTGATCGCCGCGCCCACGCCGATGCCGGTCGAACCGGCCTGGGTGTTGGAACCATCGGCCAGCGTCATCACGCCACCGGAGGGACCGTTCAGAGTCGCTCCGGCATCGATCGTGATCGCAGCGCCCGATACCAGCGCTCCACCGGTGGACACCAGCACCTCGCTGTCGCCGGTGATGTTGGTGAAGGCCACCGCAGCCGCCAATTGCAACGATCCGTCGCTGGTGCTCGCGCCTTGCTGCTGCAGCTTCTGCTGGCCGGTGGTCTGGGTCGCGCCGCTGGTGGCGCCGCCCTGGGTCGACCTGGCCTGGGTGTCGACGGTGCGGCTGGACTGCGCCGACAAGGCGATGGAGCCGCCGGTGAGCGAGGCGGAGCCGGCGATCGCAGTCTGGGTGGCGCCGCCGATCACGGTACCGGCCACCGTGCCGCCGACGGCCGTACCGCTGTCGCTGCCCGCCCCGCCGTCGGCCCTGGTCGTGGCGGTCACGGTATTGCTGGTTGCCACCGTCAAGGCACCGGTCGCCGTCAGCATCGCACTGCCGCCGATCGTCACGTTGGCGCTGCTGGTGATGAAGCTCAGCGCCACCGATGCGTCCATGTCGCTCTGGCTGCTGGTGTCGTCGGGTTGCGTCAGCGTGTTCGCCGTGACCGTCGACGTGGCGCGTACGGTCAGCGCACCGGCAGTGGCGTCGAGCACGGTGGCACCGGACACGGTGATGGCGGCGTTCGACTGGGTCTGCGTGGTGGCGATCTTGATCAGGTTGCCGCCATAGCTGGCATCTTGCGTATTGACATTGACGCTGGTGCCGACGATGACGCCGATGTCGCGCGCCTGCAGCGTGGCGCCGCTCAGCGTGATGCGGCCCGAGGCGTTTCCCAGCAAGTTCAGTCCGTCGATCAAGGTGACGCCGTCGGTCACCGCCTTGGTAACCCCGAGGTACATGTCGTCGGCGCGCAAGGCCACGCCGTTGACGTTGATCGCCTCCTCGGATTCGACGTTCAGCTTGCCCGTCACCTGCACCGCACTGTCGATCTGGATGTCGTCGGTGCTCCTGAGGAACAGGCTGGTGGCGGCGTAGAAATCGGGGCCGCTGCTGAGCAGCCGCAAGCTGTCGTCGGTCAGCAGCGGCACGTCGGAGCCGCCGTTGAAGTCGACCATCAACGCATACGACGTCAGCGGGCTGGTGCCGGCAACCCCGTCGTCGTAACCGAGGTCGACCGTGACCAGGTCGCTGAGCAGGTGGCGGCCCGTGACGTTGATCCGGATGTTCTGGTCGAAATTGATCTCGGCCAGCGACCCGCCCGCGATGTTGTCCCAGACGCGGATTTTCGGACCGCCCTGGTAGACCGTTTCCACCTTGATGTCGCCGGAAGTCAGCGGGATGGTCACGTCGACGATGCCGGCCGCTGCGAAGCTGGGCGCGGCCATCGGCGAGTCGGACAGCAGCAGGCGGGGCTCGAGACTCTCGAACACCATGGTCTTGCGCCGGGACACGCGCGGCCGGGGAACGGGCTTGGCAAGCGGTCTGGCGCCGGCATCGGCACGCCGCAACAGACCTTGAAGCAAAGCGGGAAGCTTGACCATGACAGACACTCCCTGACGAGCCCGCAAAGCCACGAACCACGCGGTCACAGGGCTGGATGTGAAGGCGCTTTTCTTGCAGTGCCGATTGCACGGCGATCGAACCGCTTGCCGGACCGGCCCGCAACAGGGGCTCTTCTGCATGGACAACGCACCATGCCGGGGCGATCGATCTCGATTACAGCGTGATTCTGCTGGCTGTCAGCGCGTTTGTTCAGGGCGCAATGCAACAATGTCACGGGCATGGATAGACCGATCGGACTATTGACGGAAGCAATGCGATCAGCAGCCACGTGTGCGTCGCCATCGAGCGAGCCGGTCGCGGCCACTGCCGACGATCCGCGGTCCGCGGTCACGCGCCCCATTGGAGGCGGTCCATGCGCCCGATAGAATCGCGCCTTCGCCCGCCCGTCCCGCCACCTGCCAAGCCACCGGTCCGCACCGATCGGCGCGGCGCCTGCACATCCCCGATCCCGGCAACGCCATGTCCCACGCCTGCGCCATCGATTTCGGCACCTCCAATTCCGCCATCGCCCTGGTCCACGCCGACGGTGCGCGCCTGGTCGAACTGGAGCCGGGATTCACGACCATGCCGACCGCGGTGTTCTACGCGGTCGACGGCCTTGCATCGTTCCAGGAGCCGCAGCGCCTGTATGGCCGCGCGGCCATCGCGGCCTACGTCGATGGCACGGAAGGCCGGCTGATGCGGTCGATGAAAAGCATCCTGGGCTCGAGCCTGGTCGAGCAGGCCACCGACATCGGCGGCGGCCACGCCGTGCGTTACCTGGACGTGATCACGACCTATCTGCAGCATCTGCGCGCGAAGGCGCAACATGCCGCGGGCCAGGCGCCGGAACAGGTGGTGCTCGGGCGCCCGGTGTTCTTCGTCGACGACGACGCGCAGCGCGATGCGGCGGCGCAATCGGCGCTGCAGGCCGCCGCGCACGCGGTCGGCTTCCGGGAGGTCCGGTTCCAGTACGAACCGATTGCCGCCGCGCTGGATTTCGAATCGGGCGCCACCCGCGAGCAACTGGTCCTGGTCGCCGACATCGGTGGCGGCACGTCCGACTTCTCGCTGGTGCGCGTGGGGCCGCAGCGGCGCGCGCGACTGGACCGCCGCGACGACATCCTGGCCAACCACGGCGTGCATGTCGCCGGCACCGATTTCGATCGCCAGATCGAACTGGCGCACCTGCTGCCGAGCTGCGGCTTCCGGGCCCGGGGACCCTCCGGACGCGAAGTGCCGAACCGGGTCTATTTCGACCTGGCGACCTGGCACCTGATCAACACGGTCTACACGCCGGGCCGGGTGGCCGAGTTGCGCGCGATGAAGGCGTTCTACGCCGAGCCCCGCCACCACGCGCGACTGATGACGGTGCTGGACCACCGGCTGGGCCACGCGCTGACAGCGCTGGCGGAGAACGCCAAGATCGCGGTCGCCGAAGAACACGGTACCCGGGTCGACCTCGGCGAGATCGAGCCGGGCCTGGGTGTCGACATCGACGAGGCGGCGCTGCTGGCCAGCCTGGACGGCGAACTGCAGCGCATCGCCGACGCCGCCCGCGCGACCGCGGACATCGCCGGCGTGACGCCGCAACAGGTCGATGCCGTCTACTTCACCGGCGGCTCGACCGGCCTGGCCGCGCTGGCCGGGCGCATCGCGGCGCAGTTTCCGGGCGCGCGGCAGGTGCACGGCAACCGCTTCGCCAGCGTGGCCCAGGGCCTCGGGCTCCACGCGCAGCGGCTGTTCCACTGAACGGCTGACGCCGGCGCGCGCACCGGGATCTGCCCCGCCCGGCGTTGTGATAGTGTGCACGCCGGTACGCGGCACGGCGCCGCGATCGAAAGGCAATGGCATGGCGGAACGATGGCTCGTCGGAGCGCTCGACTACATCCCGCGCTGGATCGAATGGCAGATGCGCGCCACCCGGCAACCGGGCTGCGCGATCGCGATCTGGCACCGGGGCCGGCCGGTGCTGGCACAGGCCTTCGGCCATGCCGACCTGGCGCGCGGGCTGGCGCTGACGAACGAACACCGCTTCCGTGTCGCCTCGCATTCCAAGACCTTCACCGCCGCGGGCATGCTGCGGCTGCGCGAGACGGGGCGTTTGCGACTGGACCAGCCGGTCGGCGATTTCCTGACCGACCTGCATCCGGACGTGGCCCGGGTCACGCTGTCCCAGTTGTTGTCGCACAGTGCGGGATTGATCCGGGACGGTGCCGACGCCGGCCAGTGGCAGGACCAGCGCCCGTTCCTGGACGAAGCGGCGATCCGGGCCGACCTCGCGCACGGCGCTACGATTCCGCCCAACAGCCGGTTCAAGTACTCCAATCATGGCTACGGCCTGCTGGGCATGGTCATCGCGTCCGTCACCGGCGAACCGTACACGGAGTGGATCACGCGCACCATCGTGAAGCCGTCGGGCCTGGCCGACACCGTGCCCGACGCCCCGCTTGCCGATGCGAAACCGCTGGCGCGCGGGCACAGCAGCGACGTGTTGCTCGGGCACCGGGTCGTGATCCCGGGAGACAACCCGACCCGTGCGCTGGCCTCGGCCACCGGCTTCGTCAGCACGGCGTCCGACCTGGCCCGGTTCTTCGGCAGCCTGTCGCCGCACGCACGCGCCAGCGTGTTGTCGGTGGACAGCCGGCGCGAGATGGCGCGCCGCCAGTGGCGCGACCCGCATGCCAGCCTGGAGCGCTGGTATGGCCTGGGCACGATCTCGGGCTCGCTGGCGGGCTGGGACTGGTTCGGACACTCGGGCGGATTCCAGGGCCACATCACGCGCACCGTGGTCGTGCCCGAGCAGCAGTTGTCGGTCTCGGTACTGACCAATGCCAGCGACGGCCCGGCCCACCCATGGCTCGAGGGCGCGCTGCACATCCTCTCGCGCTTCGCCCGCGACGGCGCGCCGTCGCGCCGGCTGGCCCGCTGGAACGGTCGCTGGTGCAGCCTGTGGGGCGCATTCGACCTGTTGCCCGTGGGCGACGACACGGTGCTGGTGGCCAATCCGGCGCTGGCCAACCCGTTGCAGGACGCCAGCGAGATCACGCCCGGACGCGTCGACCGGGACGGCACGGCGCACGGATCGATCCGGCTGGCCAACGGATTCGCCAACCACGGCGAACCGGTGCGGCTGATGCGGGACACCCGCCAGCGCCCCGCCGCGTTGTGGCTGGGCGGCAACCGGCTGGCACCCGAGGCGGTGGCGCGGCGCGAACTGGCGCGCCGCTACGGGACGGCCCGCAGCTGAACGGCGCCCGCACCGGGCGAGATCGCCGCCAGCACCGGGGCCCGCTGCGGCGGTGCGATCGACGGCAAACCACCCGGACCGGCCCATGCAACCCACGTCCGCCAGCCTGGGTTCCAGGGCCGGAGACGCGGAATCCGGCCTGCTGGCCCCGCGGCCGGACACCCCGCCCCGCCACTGTGGCCTAATAGCGGGTTGAACTGATTTTTCCGGAGTTTTCCATGGCCAAAGAATTTCGTACCGAAGCCGAACGCAAAGCCACCCCCCGTCCGACCATGGTCAAGGGTTTCACCATGCCCGTGAGCGGCGGCCAGAAGCGCAGCCTCGAGCGCGGCGTTGCGACCCGCAGCAAGAAGAACCCGGGCAAGCGCGCGCACCAGGGCGGCTGACGCCCCGGCGGGCCCGCAACCGCGGGCCCGGCATCGTGATCACCGCCGCAGCGTGCCGCGCTGACGGCGGCCAGGGCTTGTCCGCCGTGCGCGCCGCGCCTGCGTACAAGCCTTATTTGCGCCCGGCCGACGGTTTGCGCATCAAGGTGCTCTTGCCGAACAGGCTTTCCACCAGATCGACGGCCAGCTCGGCCGTCTGGTTGCGCATGTCCAGCGCCGGATTGAGCTCGACCAGGTCGAGCGAGGCCAGCCGGCCTGTATCGGCAATCATCTCCATGCACAACTGGGCCTCGCGGTAGGTCGGCCCGCCCCGCACCGTGGTTCCCACGCCCGGCGCGATGTCGGGGTCGAGGAAGTCGACGTCCAGGCTGACATGCAGGTGGGTGTTGGCGTCGACCAGGGCCAGCGCGATCTCCATCGTGTGGCGCATGCCCATCTCGTCGATGTAGCGCATGTCGAACACCTCGAT
>JBFIDI010000298.1:0-7171 GCA_041581405.1 Burkholderiaceae bacterium | reverse complement strand
CTGAAGACCGCCTCGACGATCACCGCTCCGCCGAGCAGGTTGCCGATCGAGATTCCAAGCACGCTGATGATGGGAAGCAAGGCGTTGCGCAACCCGTGAACGAGTACCACGGTACGCTCGCGGGCCCCTTTCGCGCGGGCCGTCCTGATGTAGTCCTGGGCCAGCACCTCCAACAGGCATGAGCGGGTGAAACGCGCCATGTATGCGACATAACTCAGGCCCAGCGTCAGCGCTGGCAGCACCAGATGGCGCAGCAGGTCCGACGCGCTGCGCTCCATGGCCATGATGTCGTACATGCCACCGGTAGGCAGCCAGCCGAGCCAGACCGAAAAGACCGTGATCAGGATCAGGCCCATCCAGAAATTGGGCATGCTCCAGCCGACCACCGAAACCACCATCGCGGCGGAGTCTGCCGTTCGGCCCCGAAACACGGCGGCGAGAATGCCCAGCGGTACGCCGACCAGCAAGGCCAGGAGCAACGATGCGGCGGCCAGCAATGCGGTATTGGGCAAACGCTCGAACACCTCGACCAGCACCGGCCGTGACGTATACAGCGACTGTCCGAAATTGCCGACCAGGACCTGCTTGAACCACCCCCAGTACTGGAGCGGGAGCGCCTGATCCAGGCCCAGGGCCAGGCGCATGGCGTCCATCTCCTCGCGCGTCGCATCGCCGGGCAACATCATCAGCACCGGGTCGCCGGGAGTCAGGCGCAACACGGCAAAACCGATCACCGATACGCCGAGCAGCACCGGAATCGCCTGCAGCAGGCGATACAACACGAAACGCGTCATCGTCGTCGCGCCGCTGCGCTCAGCGCTTGATCGCCCGGGTCAAGGCCACGCCGAAACCTTCCGGGTGGATCTTGTAGTTCTCCAGGCTCCTGTTGTAGGCCTCGTAGGCGATCTCATGGCATACGAAGACCCACGGTGCGAGTTCGACGATGCGGCTCTGCGCGTCGCGAAACGCCTGTGCCCGAGCCTCGTGTTCCAGCGTGCGCATGCCCTTGTCGATATGCCGGTCCACCTCGGGGTCCTGCAGGTATGGCACGTTGCGGTTCGTCGGTGGAATCATCGAGCTGTGGAAGTTCTGGAACAGCAGGCCGTCAGGGTCTGCCGTCGACGGTGTCCAGCCGCGCGTCGCAATCGCGAAGTCGCCCTTGTTGCGCCGGGTTTCGAATACGTTCCACTCCATGGCCTCGATCGTGCAGTCGACGCCGATGGCGCGCCAGTTGGCTTGTACGAACTGGGACATCTCGACCGGCTTGAGCTGGCCGGCACGACCGGTGTTGGTGTATATCGTCGACTTGAAGCCGCCGCCCAAGCCCGCCTCTTTCAACAAGGCCTTCGCCCGATCCGGGTCGTAGTCGTACTTGCGCACCGCGTTGCCGGCATAGAAGTCACCGAACTGCGGAGACAGCGGCGCGTACGAACGTTCGGCGGCGCCGCCGAGTACGTCGCGGATCAGGGCTTCCTTGTTCAGCGCGTAATTGAGCGCCTGGCGCACGCGTACATCGTTGAACGGGGGCTTGCGCATGTCGAGCGACATGAACCAGACGTACAGTGTCTTGCGTTCGCCCACCACGACGTTGCCGACCTTTTTCAGGAAGTTGGCCTCCTCGGTGGAGATCGCGTCGATCCAGTCCACTTCGCCCGCTTGCAGCGCCGCGATGCGCGAACTCGACTCGGTGATGGGTCGCAGTGCGAGCCGCGGCGCCATTCCTTCGTCCGGCCGATAGAACTTGTCGAACTTGCCGAGCATGGTGAAGGCGCCCTTGCGCCGCTCGATCACGGTGTAGGGGCCGGTACCATACTCCTTGTTGATCAGATCCGGATTGACCTTCAGCACGCTCTTCGGGCCGCCTCCGTAACCCGGGCTCACGAACCAGTCCATTTGCGCGGCATTGAGCTTCTTCATGTGCACGTCGAGCACCAGCCGGTCGACGGCGACCGCCTTGTCGACCGATGCCAGCCGTGAATACAGCCGCCACTTGTAGAGTCCGTTCTGCGGGTGGTTCTTGTCGACCTGCATCATGATCCAGTTGGCAATCGAGTCGGCGTCGACCTTGGTTCCGTCGTGGTAATACATGTTGTCGCGAAGCTGGAACCGGAACCGCAGGCCACCGTCGAGGATTTCGGGCAGGGCCGAGGCCATCTCCGGGACGATGCGAAAGGTTCCGTCCTTGGTGTCGTAATTCAGCAGGCTGCGCTCCACGTGACGCGCAAGATAGTTGTCGTTCAGACCCGCCGTTTGCGTCATGGATTCCTGCTCGTTCGGCATGGCAATGACGATGGGCTTGCCCTGTGTCGCGGCGTGGACCGCACGGATCAATCCGGTGGAGAACAGTGCCGAGGTCGACAGCATGGCCGTCGCGGCGGCGCCCGAGCCGATGATGGCGCGTCGACCGATCGCCCCGGGCATGACGCCGCTGCTGGTGTCCGCGGCTTCAGCCGATTCGTGCCGTGCGGGGAGATTCTGGCTGGGATCGTGCATGTCGTGCTCCTTGTCTTGTGGGTTCATGGGTCAGTGGCCAGGGGGCGGCACCCGCGTGAGGTCGCGAGCGTGTACACACGCCACGTGGTGCGTGGCGCTCAATCGCACATCGTCGGGAAACCGGGTACGGCATTCGTCGCTGGCGTGCGGGCAGCGGGTGCTGAAGGCACA
The DNA here is from genome assembly GCA_041581405.1 of Burkholderiaceae bacterium. GTDB lineage: Bacteria > Pseudomonadota > Gammaproteobacteria > Burkholderiales > Burkholderiaceae_C > CAISIP01. The sequence continues at coordinate 4,507 of JBFIDI010000298.1, read as the reverse complement.
ACCCGGCGGAGGATTGAACGGATCGGGTACGTCGCCTCGAATCGGCGATCGCTGCCGGCGCTTGTGCCTGTCGGGCAGCGGAACCGAATCGATCAGTGCCCGGGTATAGGGATGCTGCGGCGAATCGAAGATCTCGGCTCGGGTGCCGCTTTCGACGATCCTGCCGAAATACATCACCGCCACGTGATCGCTGATGCTGTTGACGACGGCAAGGTTGTGCGAGATGAACAGGTAAGAGATGCCGAGTTCGTTCTGGATATCGCGCAGTAGGTTCAGCACCTGGGACTGCACCGACACGTCGAGCGCCGACACCACCTCGTCGCAGACCACGAACTTCGGCTTCATCACGATGGCTCGGGCGATGCAGATGCGTTGCCGCTGCCCGCCGCTGAACTCGTGCGGATACCGTCCCAGGCTCGTCCTGGCGAGCCCGACGAGATCCATGGTGGCCGCCACCTGCCGGATGGCCTGCGCCCTGTTCACCCCCTGGATCAACAGGCCCTCGGCAACGATCTCCCCTGCCGTCATGCGCGGATTGAGCGACGAAAAGGGGTCCTGAAACACGATCTGCATGCTGCTGCGCAGTTGCCGCAACTCGCTGCCCGAGGCCGCCAGGACGTCGCGCCCCTCGAACCAGACCCGTCCCGATGTGGCGGCGGTGAGCCGCACGACGAGGCGCCCCAGCGTCGACTTGCCACATCCGCTTTCGCCCACCAGGCCGAGCGTCCGTTTCTGGTGGATCGACAGGCTGACACCGTCGACGGCCTTGATCATCTCGCCATGCCGGCGACCGAACAGCGATTGACGCCTGGGGTAGTGCTTGGTCAGTTGTGCCACATCGACCAGCGGCGTCGGTGTATCGGGCGTCATGTTGCGGCATTCCAGCAGCGAACCCAATGGCCGACGTCGTGTTGCTCCAACTGCGGCGGCTGGTCGGCACAAACTTGCGTGGCCCGATCGCACCGGCTTCGGAATGCGCAGCCTGACGGCATCGACAGCGCCGACGGCAACGCGCCGGGAATTTCCGAAAGCCGCTGGCCCGGTCGCTCGAACGTCGGTGTCGCGCGCAACAAGCCAACGGCATACGGATGCATGGGTGCCTCGAACAACTGGTCGGCCGTACACAGTTCGACCACCTGGCCGAGGTACATCACCGCAACCTGGTCCGCCACCTCGGCGATGACGCCCAGGTCATGCGTGATCAGCAGCATGGACATGTCGGACTGCGACTGCAGTTCATGGAGCAGATCGAGGATCTGGGCCTGAATCGTGACGTCCAGCGCCGTCGTCGGTTCGTCCGCTATCAGCAGCGTGGGGTCGCAACTCAGTGCCATCGCGATCATGACCCGCTGTCGCATGCCGCCGCTGAGGTGGTGCGGGTGATCGCCGAAGCGCTTTTCCGGCGCCGGTATGCCGACCCGACCCAGCATGTCGATCGCTCGGGCCTTTGCGTCGCGGGACGACAGGTCGGTATGCAACGCGATGCACTCGACTATCTGGCTGCCGATCGTGAACACCGGATTGAGCGATGTCATGGGCTCCTGGAAGATCATCGACATTTTTCCGCCACGGATGCGCCGCATGTCCTCGTCCGGCAATGAAAGCAGGTCGATACCGGCCAGGCGAACGGCGCCACCGACGATGGCCGCCGGCGGTGTCGGCAACAGCCGCATCACGGAGAGCGCTGCCATGCTCTTGCCGCACCCCGATTCACCGACCAGCCCCAGTACCTGGCCGGCCCCGATGCTCAAGCTGATGTCATTCACGGCCTTGATCTCGCCGGCCTCGACGAACAACGAGGTTCGCAGGCCCTGCACGTCAAGCACGGCGTCGCCCTGATTGCCAGATTCCCTCGAGTTGCCTTTGCGCATGAAGCCTCTATTGCGTTGTCGATCGGATGCCTTGCCATGGAGAACGCCGCCCTGAAGATCTCACCCGTCCGGCGGGTTGACAGGGGCTCCAGCATAATCGATTCTTTTCAATGTGACAAATACGGAAGAATTTACAAGACAAACTATTGATTCATATGGATAATCACCGATGTAGCATTCATGATTGGTGCGTGATAAGACAAAGAATCGATTCTTTTGGTTGACGTATCCAGCCATCCATCGACTGCCACGACAGACGCAGGCCTTTCAGACAAAAAAGCGACCGACCCAATGCCAGCCGCACGCGAACAAGCCAGTCACAAGGCGCATCCCAGCACGATCACCGCCGAGGTGCGCGACCGATTGCGCCGCGACATCGTCAGCGGCGTGTTGTCGCCCGGTTCACGCCTGAAGGTGAGCGAACTGACTTCGAGCTACCGGATCAGCGGAGCGCCGATCCGCGAGGCGCTGGGGCAGTTGCAAGGCGAGGGACTGGTGGTGATCCTGCCGAATCGGGGCGCCAGCGTGCGTGCGGTCGATGCGCAACTCATTCACAACATCTACGACGTGCGCGAAGCGATCGAAAGCTTCCTGATTGCCCGGTTTGCCGAACTGGCAAGCGACACCGACATCTCGGCGATCGAGGCGATCCAGTCCCGGTTCGAAGATGCAGCCGCGAATCGGGACAACACGTCGATGCAAGCCGCCAACCAGGAGTTTCACGCCTACATCAACGGCGCCTACCGCAATGCCGAAGCGCTCGAAGTGCTGCGTCGAAGCAGTCAGTTGGTCGCGCATCTGCGACACAAGTTCGGCTATTCCGACTTTCGCCTGACGCAGATCATCGAGGAACACCGCGCCATCATTGCCGCGCTGCGTGAACGCGACGCGGTCAAGGCAGCCGCGGCGGTGGCCCTGCACGACCGCAGCGCGCGCGCTGAACTGGTGCGCCAGCTGGGGCTGTCGCAAGGCAGGTCCGGGTCGGCGGCAAGCCCGACTCCGTAACCCGGCGGATCGGGTCGCGGCTACGCTCGGTTCTCGGGACCGGGCTCGACCCAGACCGGCTCCGGCGGCACGGGCACGACCGGCGCGTCGTCGCCCTGGCGTACCAGATCGCGCAGGCTCATGTTGGCCAGCGCATCGGCGCTCGCCTGTTGCAGCTGCATGACGAGGCCGGCCACGGCGGGGCGAGTCGGCAGCACCGCTGGCGAGAGAAAACCATCCTCGCCGGCCGCGCGCACCGTCTCGAGCACGTCGGCCACCAGGATGCGGCCCGGGTCGCGCGCCGGCAGGTAGCTGGGCGGGTCGTCCGCCGACGCGACGACGAGGTGCCTGCGCTCGAGCGCGTCGAGCACCACCATCAGCACGTGGCCGGGCACCTGCAACTCCTGCGTGAAGACCTGCTGCGTGGGTGCCGCCTCGCCGTGCATGAAACGCCGCGCCACCAGTTCCATCGCCGACAAGGCCAGCCGCTCGCGCGTGCGGTTGCTCAGCCGCGGCTCGCCGCCGCGCAGGTACAGGTATTCCGGATGCTGCACGTAGAAGGCGACGCTGGCGCCGAACAACAGCACCAGCCAGCTCAGGTAGAGCCAGATCATGAACAGGATCAGGATCGCGAAGCTGGCGTAGACCGCCGCATAGTTGTTCGAGCCGGCGATGAACACCGCGAACACCCAGCCCGCCGTCTGCCACGCGATGCCGCCCACGATGCCCCCGACCAGCGCCGGCCACAGGCGCACGCGGGTGTTGGGCATGAACAGGTAGATGAAGGTGAAGGCCGCGATGATCAGCAGGTAGGGCACCAGGCGGCTGGCGGCCTGCACCATCTGGCCCAGCACGTCGACCGCCATCAGGCCGCGCACCACCTCGATGTTCATCACCGTGGCGGTGACACCCAGCGCCGAGAACACCAGGATAGGCCCCACCATCAGCACCGTCAGGTAACGCGTGAATCGTTCCGCCAGCGGACGGGGCCGCGGCGCGTGCCAGATGTAGTTCAGCGACTCCTCGATCTTCTGGATCAGCGAGATCGAGGTGTACAGCAGCAGCACCAGGCCGACCGCGCCGAGCACGCCGACGTTCATGTTCTCGATGAAACCGGTGATGCGCAGCGCCACCTCGGCGCCCTTCTCGCCCAGCGGCTCGAGCAGGTTCAGCAGCATCGGCCGCACCTGGTTGGTGACGCCGAAGGCCTTGAGCACGGAGAAACTCAGTGCCAGCAGGGGCACGATCGACAACAGCGTGGTGTAGACCAGGCTCATCGCGCGCAGCGTCAGCTGCCCGAAGGCCAGGTCGCGGCCGAGAATGAGGATGGTGCGCACCAGGCGCAACACGCCGGCGCGCGCGCCGTTGTCTCCGCCTGGCGCCCAGACCAGCGCCTCGATCCGGTCCATCAGCGAGCCAGGAGGTGTTTGGGTCATTTCACGACATCGAGTTCCAGCTTCAACGGTACCACGCTCGGCGTGGCATCCGTGATCGTGCGCAACGGGGCCGTGCGCACCCGCTCGTTCGGAACGCCACCGTCCTCGCCGGTGACGGCCTGCACGATGGCCTCGGCACGGCGGTCCCCCAGCCGGGCCAGCATGTCGTCGGTCACGGCCTGTTCGGAGATCATGCGCGCGATCAGGCCCTGGTAG
>JBFIDI010000297.1:0-7203 GCA_041581405.1 Burkholderiaceae bacterium | reverse complement strand
GTCGCCGAGTCCTTGGTGATCCGCCCGTCGTGGATCTTGATCGTCCGCTTAGCGCCTGCTCCCAAACTTGACCTGTAGAGAATCCCAAGTTCGAAGGGGCTACTTCACCAGGAGCCGCCTGAGCTCGCCCCACATCCCCGGCGGCGCGGCCAGCAGCCGCGGCGGGCCGACGCCGGGGTCGACGTGCTCGACCCGCATGCCGGCCTCGCGCGCGATCACCCGGCCGGCGGCCAGGTCCTGCGCCTCGGCGTGGCCGGTGAGGTCCAGGTAGGCGTCGAGGGCGCTCGAGGCCAGCCAACACAGCGGCAGGGAGCCGATGCCGAGGGCGCGGAGACGGTAGACCCCGCGGGTGAGCGCGACCAGCCTGGCCTCGAACCACGCGCGCTCTTCCGGCGACAGCGTCGAGCTCCGAGGGGTGTCGACGTTGACGATCGCGTCGGCGAGGTCGGCCACCGAAGAGCCCTCGAGACGCCTCTCGCCCAGGAAGGCGCCGCCGCCGCGGACGGCGTGGAAGCACTGGCGCGAGGCCGCGGCGCAGACCACGCCCAGGACCGGCTCGCCGCGGTAGAGGAGACCGACCGACACGGCGAAGAGGCTCGAGCGCCCCGCGTAGTACTTGGTGCCGTCGATCGGGTCGATCAGCCACTGGTATTCGGCCTCCCGGCCCTCGTCCGTCGTCTCCTCGCCGGCGAGGCCGTGGCCGGGGAAGCGGGCGCGCAGCGCGGCCTTGAGGTTGCGTTCGATCTCGAGGTCCACCCGGGTGGCGAAGTCGCGCCGGTCCTTGTAGGCGGCCGGCGCCGCCGAGGGCCAGCGGGCGAGCGCCAGCTCGCCCTGCTCTTCGACCAGGGGACGGACGGTGCGGACGGCCTCCTCGAGGTCGAGTTTCAATCCTGGCCTTCCGCCCAGGCGCGCAGCTCGCCGGCGAGCGCGGGCGCGCCCTCGGACGCCCACTCCCGGCACAGGTGGGCGACCGGGGCCTTGAGCGCCGGCAGGGGGTCGCTGCCCGGGGTCATCGCCGCGACCTCGCCGCGCAGCCAGTCGAGGAGGCCTGAGAGGTCGGCGAAGCGGCCGTCCGAGAGCGCCGCGCGGAGCGCTGGGACGGTGCGCGCCTCGAAGGTCCGTTTCTTGTCGAGGTCGACGATGTCGGGCAGCAGCAGGGCGGCTTCCGAGAGCGACAGGTCGATCCGCGCCAGCAGCTCGTTGTAGATCTTGCGCGCGATGGCGTCGGCCTTGGCGCGCACCTCGGCGAGCAGCTCCCGGCCGCGGGCGCCCGAGGGCTCGCCGTGGGGCAGGAGCTGGCAGTAGAGCTTGAGCTTGGGCTCGGTGCCCGAGGGGCGGATGGTGATCACGAACGAGTCGGTGAACATCTGGAGGACGTTTCGCGGCAGCCGGTCGGTCTCGCTGACGAACGGGCCGAAGGCCTGCTCGTCCCAGTAGTCGACCCGCCGGTGGACCCTCTGGCCGCCGAGGACGTCGGGGGGCGACTCCCGCAGCGAGGCCATGATCCGGTCCTTCTTCACCATGCCCGAGGCGCCGGCCATCATGATCGAGCGGTTCACGGTGTCGAAGCCGCCGAGCTCCTCCAGGATCTCGACGTAGTAGTCGAGGAGCGTCCTGCCCTCGCGCTTGAGCCGCTGGTAGAGGGCCGCCAGGTACATGCAGGCGGGGGTGGCGTCCTTGTCGCGGATGTTCGGCACCATCACCACGCCGTGGCTCTCCTCGGTGGCGAGCACCAGGTCCGACGCCGCGCAGTCCACCTCGCCCCAGGGTTTGCCCGCCTCGAGGGTCTTGAGCACCGCGGCGACGTACTTGAAGCCCACCAGCAGGTCGTCGATCAGCCACGAGTCGCCGGCCTTTTCGACGATCCGCCCCAGGATCTTGGTGGTCACCAGGGTCTCGATCACCAGCCCCCGGCGCCGCGGCCCCCGGGGGTCGAGCATCAGGAAGTAGCAGAGCACGGCGGCGATCTGGTTGCCGTCGAAGTGGTACCAGGTGCCGCAATGCGGTTATTGCCAGGCCGGCCAGATCATGGCGGCCGCCGCTTTGTTGCGCGACACGCCGGCGCCGACCGATGCGCAGATCGACGCGGCCATGGCCGGCCATCTGTGCCGCTGCGGCACCCAGCACCGGGTCCGGGTGGCGATCCGGTCGCTGGCGGCAGCGGGAGCGGGAGCGTCGTCATGAACGCGACCGGCCGCGGCCGCGGTGGGCCACCCGAAGGCAGGTCGGCAAACCGCTCGGCTGTCTCGCGCCGGCGCTTCCTGGCCGTGGCCGCCGGTGCCACGTTGACCGTCGGTTTCCTGCCCGGCTGCAAGCTGCCGGTGATCCCGAAACGCCCGGCGGCCGAACTCGACGACGCGGTCGGCTGGATCCGTTTCGGCGACGGGCGCTACACGCTGGTGCTGCCGCGTGTCGAGATGGGCCAGAACATCCTGACCGGGCTCAAGCAGGTCGCCTGCGAGGAACTCGACGTGCCGTGGGAGCAGGTCGACGCACGGCTGCATGCGTCGCACACCATCGCCCGCGTGCGCGCCACCGTGGGCAGCGAATCGATCCGCGACTACGCCGAGCCGCTGGCCCAGGCCTGTGCCGTGCTGCGCGAGGCGGTGGCACGGGGGCAGGGCCAGGGCCAGCTGCAGGCCACGGCCCGGCCGCGATCCGAGTTGCGCGCGTTCCGCGCCGGCGCGGGCCGCCACGTGGGCCGCGCGCCGGCGATGGAGCAGGGCGAGGACATCGTGCGCGGGCGTCCGCTGTACGTGGCCGACGTGCGGCGCGCGGGCATGGTGTTCGGCCGCGTGTTGCGGGCCCCGGCTTCGCCGGAGCTGGCCTCGACGCTGCTGTCGATGGACGAGGCCACGGCGCGGGCGGTGGATGGTTTCGTCGCCCTCGTGCGCGACCCGCTGCTGGCGCAGATGCAGTCCGAAGGCGTGGGTATCGTCGCGCGCACGCCCGGCGCGCTGGACCGTATCGAGCAGGCGCTGGCGCCGCGCTGGCAGACCGAAGGCGGCTTCGACGCCGCCTTCGTCGATGGCCGTATCGACATCGACCGCGCGCTGGCCGCGTCGGCCGAACGTGCGCACCAGGTGCACGACGACACGCTGGGCCTCGACGGTCCCTGGGACATCGACCTGCGATTCGACGTGCCGCTGGCGGCGCACGCGCCGATCGAGCCGCGCGCCGCGGTCGCCGATCCGGGCGACGGCAGCGGCATGGACCTGTTCGTCGGCAGCCAGGACGTGTTCTACCAGCGCGACGTCGTCGGCAAGCGCCTGGGCCTGGACGACGACCAGCTGCGCGTGTATGGCCACCGCATCGGCGGGGCCTTCGGTGGCAAAACGATCTGCACCGTGGAACTGGAGGCCGCGGTGCTGGCGCGCGCGGTGCGGTTGCCGGTCAAGGTGCAGTGGACGCGTGCGCAGGAGTTCCGCTACGGTTTTCACCGCCCGCCGTCGAGCCACCGGGTGCGGGTGCGGTTGCAGCAGGGCCGGCTGCGGCACTGGCGGCACGACTTCATCGGCAGCCACATCCTGTTCACGAATGCGGCCATGCCGGCCTGGATGCAGTGGTTTACCGATTTCATCGGCGACGGCGGCGTGGCCCGGGGATCGCAGTTGCCCTACCGGGTGCAGGCCCGGCGCACCGGTTTCGACCTGGTGCGGCTGCCGGTGTTCACCGGCCCGTGGCGCGGCCTGGGTGCCGGACCGAACGGTTTCGTCATCGAGTCGGTGGTCGACGAGTGCGCGCGCCTGGCCGGTGTCGATGCACTGCAGTTCCGGCTCTCGCATGTCGACGACGCGCGGCTGGCCGGCGTGTTGCGCGCCGTGGCGCAGGCCGCCGGCTGGGGCGCCGCGCCGGTGGCCGGCGCGCAGCAGCAGGAAGCCGGCGTCCGGCGCGGGCGCGGCATCGCCTGCGGCATCTACAAGGCCATGAGTTATGCCGCCGTCGTCGCCGACGTGTCGGTCGATACCGCCACCGGCGCCGTGCGTGTGACCCGCATGTGGTGCGCGCACGACTGCGGCCTGGTCATCCATCCCGACCAGGTGCGCTCGCAATGCGAAGGCAACATGGTCTGGGGCGTGGGTATGGTGTTGTCCGACCGCCTGGCCGTGGCCGCGTCGCAGGTGGCGGCGTCGAGTTTCGGCGAGTCGCCGCTGCCCCGGTTCGACCAGGTGCCGGCGATGGAGGTGGTGCTGGTCGACAACGGCGAGCCGTCCACCGGCGCCGGCGAGACCGCCATCGTGGCCGCCGGCGCGGCCGTCGCCAACGCGATCCGCGATGCGGTCGGCGTGCGTGTGCAGGCCCTGCCCTGGTCGCCGCGGATGTTGCCCGGCCGGCCGTCGGCCTGAACGCCGGGCGCAGACGCGCCGACAATGCCTTCATGCCGGATCCAACCCCGTCGCGCCGTGTGAAAACCTCGCCGCCCGGCGACTTTGCCAGCGCGGCCATGGTGCGCGTGCTGGTGCAGGGCTTGGCGGATCTGGGCCTGCCGCCCGCCACCGTGTCGGCCGCGGCGCCGGACGGCGCCCATGTCGCCATCGACACCAAGCGACAGCTGCTGCGCCATGCGGTCGAACACGGCGGCCTTGCCTGCCTGGCCTTGCTGGGGCGTGGCATCCGGCGCTTTGCCGAGGAGCCGGTGCACCGCGCGCTGGCGTCGGCGCACGATGCGCAGGACCTGTTCCGGCGCTGGAGCCGGCTCGAGGCCTATGTGCATTCCCGGCACCGGGTCCGCGTGCTGGAGCTGCAGCCGGGCGAGGCGCGCCTGTGCCATGCGTCGCTGGTGCCCGGTGCGCAGCCGCTGCCGGCCGAAAGCCTGGTCGTGCTCGGCCTGGTCGCGGCCTTGCTCGAGGAGATCGGCCTGGAGCAGGTGTCGTGCACGGCCGGCGGTGCCGTGGTGTTTCCGCAGCCGCACGCGGCGGCGTTGGCGAGCGTCGTGCGCCAGGCTGCGGCGCACGACTGGCGGATCCGCTGGTTGCCACGGCCACCGGCCGCGGCGGCATCGGCGGCCCGCACGACCCCGGCGCCAGGCGCCATGCCGGACCTGGTGGCGACGGAACCCTGGCCCGCCGTCGGCAAGGCGGCGTTCCGCGCGCTTGCGGCCGGCCTGCCGGCGCCGCCCGGCGTGGCCGACCTGGCGCGGCAACTCGGCCTGTCGCCGCGCGTGTTGCAGCGGCAACTGCAGCAGGCCGGGTTGCGGTATGCGGGCCTGCTGGCCGAGGTGCGGTACCGGGTCGCCGGCTGGTGGCTGCTGCACACCGAGCTGCCGCTGGCCGAGATCGGCTTCCTGTCCGGCCATGCCGACCAGCCGCACCTGACGCGGTGTTTCCGCCAGCACAGCGGCATGACGCCGCAGGCCTACCGCGCGGCGTTCGCCGTCGCGCCCTGAAGAAGGCCCGACGGTCGGTGTCGCCGGCGGCGCGGCGTTACCATGCGGCGCATGCCCACGCCACGCCACACCGCCGCATGATCGACGCCCGTTCGGCGCAGATCGAGGTCACGACGATCTGCAACTTCGACTGCCATTACTGCGCCGGCCGCGACATGGAGCAGCGGCACATGGACATGGAGGTGTTCGCGCGTATCCTGGCGCGGTTCCGGCCCTTCACCGGCATGACGGTGTCGTTGCAGGGCGAGGGCGAACCGACGCTGCATCCGGCGTTCTGGGACATGGTGCGCGCGGTGCGCAACCACGGCCTGCGCGCGTACACGATCACCAACGGCACCCGGGTCGATGCCGCGCAGTTCGCAGCGGCGTTGCCGTCGGTCGGCGTCTCGGTCGACACGCTCGACGCCGAGCAGGCGCGGCGCATGGGGCGCTACAACCTGCCCAAGGTGCTGGCCAACCTGGAGTCGCTGGTCGCGGCCATGGGGCCGAAACGCGTGACGGTGCACACGGTGCAGTTCGGCCAGGACATCGAGCCGCTGCGCGCCTACGTGGGCCGGCTGGGCGTGCACCGGCACATCGTGCAGCCGCTGCAGGTCAAGGACGACTACGTGCGCCACTACGACCGGCAGTCGGCCGACGGCGGGCAGCCGATCCGGCTGGTGCCGCGCGCCGCGCCTGTGCTGGACCACTACAGCTGCAGTTTCCTGGACCAGCCGCGCATGCGGTACTACGACATCGACGGCACCGAGATGCCGTGTTGCTTCATCAAGGACAGCGGCGTCTACACCTCGATCGACGACCTGCGCCAGACGCTGGCGCGCCGGCAGGTGCCGCAGGCCTGCGCCGGCTGCCGGGAACTGCGCTGACGGCCCGGCGGCGCCGCTGCGCGGCGGCGTTTCAGCCGCTGCTTGCGTCTGCGGGTGCCAGATCCAGCGCCGCGCGCAGCAGGTCGACCCGGGCGTTGCGGTTGCGGGCGCGGTAGATCAGGGCCACCGGCCCGGGCGGGATCATCGGCGCGACCCGCACGCGCCCGACCTGTTGCGGGCTGCTCGACGCCATGCGCAGGCAGGACGCCGGCACCATGCCCACACCGAGCCCGGCCGCGACCAGCGACAGGTTGGTGATGGGGCTGGTCGACTCGATCACCGGGGTCGGTGGCGTGGCGCCGGCGCGCATGAAGGCGTCCTCGAGCGCGCGCCGGACCATCGACGACCAGGCGGGCATGATCCAGGGCTCGCGCGCCAGCCGGTGCCAGTCGACCCGGCGGGCGCGTGTCAGCGGATGGCCCGTTGGCGCAATGACGGCGTATTCGGCGTCGAACAGGTTCTCGTAACGCAGGGCGGCCGCGGCGGCGCGAGGCGTGGGCGTCGGATAACTGGTGATCAGCGCGTCGAGTTCCCCGGCATCGAGCGCCTTGACCAGGGCCGGCACCCGCTCTTCGAGCAACTCGATGCGTACCGGCCGGTCGCACTGGCGCAGGCGTTGGAAGACACCGGGCAGGAAGGTCTGCGCGACGAAGGGTGGCGCACCCACGCGCACGATGGCCGTGGCCTGTGCGCCGTCGAGGGCTTCCTGGCGCGCATGCTCGAGCTCGGCCAGCATCCAGCCGGCGCTGCGGATGGTCGCCAGTCCGGCCGCGGTCGGTGTCAGGCCGCGCGCGGTGCGCGTGAACAAGGCCAGGCCGAGCATGGCCTCGACTTCGCCCAGTGCCTTGCTCAGCGCCGGCTGGGTCAGGCTCAGTGCGTCGGCGGCGCCGCGCAGGCTGCCACAACGTTGCAATGCCAGCAGCATCTGCAGGTGGCGGAAACGCAGCCTGG
>JBFIDI010000296.1:0-7217 GCA_041581405.1 Burkholderiaceae bacterium | reverse complement strand
CGACGGGTTGCCATCGACGGTGACCTGCAACAAGCCGTTGAAGGAATGTTTCTCGTCGTAGCCCAGTTCGGCCAGGATGGGCGTCAGTTCGATCGCCCGCTCCAGCGGCTCCATGATCTGCTCCAGTTCCAGGTCGCGCTGCGACGGCGACAACCGGGCCTGCTCCTTTTCCAGCAAGTCGCGCGGGTGGCACATGCGCGGGTTCTTCTCTTCGTAGTAGCCCCATTCGATCTGGCCGCCCTCGGGCGTCTTCGGATCCCCGGTGTCGCGCAAATAGGCCGAGTTGCCCTGGTCGCGCAGCAGCGGGTAGCCGATATCCTTGCCGGTGCCGGCAAATTCCAGGTAGGGCTTGAAGAACGTGAGCGGGTGGTCGACCGGCATGATCGGCAGGTCTTCACCGGCCATGCCCGCGATCAGGCGGCCCCACAAGCCGGCGCACACCACGACATGGTCGGCGGCGATGAAGCCCCGGGTGGTTTCGACGCCCTTGATGCGACCGTCCTCGATGCGCAGACCGGTACACGCGGTGTTGGCAATCGACCGCAACTTGCCGGAGGCCACGGCGGCGTCCACCAGTTCCCCCGCGACCATCTGCGAGCGCGGCTTGACCAGGCCGGCGTCGGGGTCCCACAAGGCGCCCTGGATCATGCTTTCTTCCAGCAGCGGGAACCGCTCCTTGGCCTGCGCCGGGGTGATCATCTCCACCCGGTTGCCGAAGGCCTTGCCCGAGGCCACGCGGCGCTCGAGTTCGCGCATGCGTTCGTCGTCTCCGACACGCGCCACCTCCAGGCCCCCGATGCGCTCGTAACGACCCATCCTGTCGTAGAAGTCGATGCTGTACTTGGTCGTGAAGATCGTCATCTGATCGTGCATCGTGTTGAAGCAGAAGTCAGACGCATGAGCGGTGGAGCCCACATCGGTGGGGATGGCGGACTTGTCGATGCCGACGATGTCGTCCCAGCCGCGTTCGATCAGGTGGTGCGCCACCGACGCGCCCACGATGCCGCCCTGGCCAATGATGACCACCTTGGCGCGTTCAGGGAAAGAGGCCATTTGCGCTAGCTCCTAAGAAATTGGATGTCGTTGGGGGGCGTGCCGGCAAGCGCACACCCGCTCCGATCGTCGGCAGGGGTAAGGTGGTTTCAGCCCGCAGGGGGTGGCGGGCTCGCCCATAGCGACTGCCGCTTCTTCGTGGACGTCGACGCGACCGCCCTGCCGGGGCAAGCGTCCGGCGAACGCGTCTTGACGCCGACGGTGTCGGCCACTGCGCCTCCAATGACGACGACCCGTGCAAGCAGTTTCATGGTTTGCCGATTCCCGAAGAAGGTTTCTCTGGCGGTTGCACATCGTGGCAACCGCCAAGAAGTGTATTCAGGCCTTATCGGTGGACGGCTCCAATTGCGACTGTGGCTGGCACAAGCGCGCCATGCGGCAGCGGCCGGACCGGCACGGCCGTTGTCGCAGCGACAGGCCGCGACCGGGTCTCGTACGGTCAGCCGTGTTTGCGACCGACGACGTAGGTCACGCCACGCGCGCCGTACTGCTCGGTATGCATGCAGCCGGGCGCCATCGTGAACACGTCGCCGACGCCGTAGGTCGTGTGCTTGCCGTCGACTCCGAGCGTGATGTCGCCCTGGACCACCAGCGCCTTCACGGCGAACGGATGGTTGTGGACCGGCACTTCGCCAGCGGGCCTGGTATTGGTGACGACCTCGTCGTAGCCCTCGGCGGCCAGCTGGCGGGCGAACGCTTCCTGTTGCATCGATGTCTCCATGGGAACTGCGGAACGCCGCACTCTACCCAAACCGGCGACCACCCGCACGAAGGCCGCCGGACTCCACTGCACGGCGGCGGGTTGACATGCGTGAACCCGGGCAGCGAGGCCACCCGGTGCCAGCGCCCTGACCGCTTCAGTTCGACGCCATTGCCCGCTCCGCCAGGAAGATCTCGACCCGGCGGTTCTGGGCGCGACCTTCCGCGGTTGCATTGGTCGCGACCGGCTCACGTTCACCGCGGCCGTCGATGATGATCCGGCTCGGGCTCACACCGCGGGCGGCGAGGTAGTCCCGGGTCGCCCGGGCACGCTGCAGCGACAATGGATCGTTGACCGCGTCGGAGCCGACGTTGTCGGTATGGCCGATGATGCGCACCTCGGTATTGGGCTGGCTCGACAGGCCGCTGGCGAACTGGTCCAGGATCGGACGCAGGTTGGGCTTGATGTCGGAGCGGCCGGTGTCGAACGACACGTCGCTCGGGATCTGCAGCTTGAGCTGGTTGTCCTGGGTCTGCGTCACGGCGACACCCGTGCCCTGGGTGGCCTGCTCCATGGCGGCCTTCTTGTCCGCCATGTGCTTGGACCACACATAACCGCCGGCCGCGCCCAGCGCACCACCGATCACGGCAGCCTTGGTGTCGCCGCCGATGACGGCGCCAGCCACGGCCCCGACACCGGCACCGATGGCCGAGTCACGCTGGGTCTTGCTCAGGTTCATGTCGGCGCATCCGCCGAGCAGCAGCGCCGCCGCGCTGGCAGCGGCAACCATGGAACGCGTGGAATTCTGGAATGGGATCATGGTGTCCTCCTTGTCTTGATCATCTAAAAACCGTTGGCCCATTCTGATCGGACTTGTCTGTCCGGCGCACCAGAGCATTCCCCATCAAAATGTAAGAAATCAGGCCGCACGCAGCTTCAACCATCATGATGCGCCGCCGCCTGCGGGCCGGAATTGACCTATCGCAGACGACCCGTGCGCCGGCGATTCCACCCCGCACCAAACCGGCGCGGCCGTCTCATTTGCTCACCATTTCAGGGCGGCCGCTCTCGGTGGCGGTCGCCCCGATCCCGTGCATCGGTCGGCATGGCGCCTGCCATCGATGGTGCATCGGCGAACGGCCAGCAGCCGCGACGACATGCCGCAGTGCCCAGGCACACAAATTGCTGCGCCGCATCATCCGGGCAGGGGCTCGTCACCACTACATGGCATTTAACCAAGGAAGCTGAAATGAAAAAGTCGCTGATTGCATTGGCGGTTCTGGGTGTGATGATGGGCGCCGCACATGCGCAGTCGTCGGTCACGATTTACGGCCGGATCGATGCATCGCTGATGCACAACGACCCCTTCGGCGGCGTGAGCCAATGGACGGTGGACTCCGGCACCATCTCCGGCAGCCGCTGGGGCCTGATGGGGTCCGAAGACCTCGGTGGCGGTCTGAAGGCCAACTTCAATGTCGAACAGGGTTTCGCCATCGACGACGGCACGGCCAGCGTGGCGGGCCAGCAATTCAGCCGCCAGGCCTGGATCGGCCTGTCGGGCGGATTCGGTGAATTCCGTGTCGGCAAGCCGTGGACGGCCTACGACGACGTCAGCGGCGCCATCAATGCGATGTTCGACTCCGGCTTCTCGGTCGAGAACAACTTCTTCGCCAGCACCGGCTACAACGCCAACCCGGCCAACACGATCCGGTATTCGACGCCCACGTTCGGCGGGTTTACCGCCGCGATCAGCCACTCGCTGGACGAGGTGCGCAACATCGACCTGAGCGTGAGCTCGATCAGCGCCAGCTACTCCGGTGGCCCGCTGACGGTGGGCGCCGGCTACCAGGTCGAGGAACTCGGTGGCACGAACATCAAGTTCACGCGCCTGAGCGCCTCCTACGATTTCGGCCCCGCGGTCGCCAAGGTCCTGTACGGCAACGTCAAGTTCCCGGCAACCGCCAAGACGAACGAATATTCGATCGGCGTCGACGTCCCGGTGGGCGGCGCGCTGACCGTTTCGGCCGCGTACGGCTACTCCAAGGACAACGCGGCGCTCGGCAGCGAGAAACGCACCGGCTTCACGCTGGGCGCGTTGTACGCCTTGTCCAAGCGCACCGACGCCTACGTCGGCGTGACCGACTGGGACGGCAAGACCGGCGGCGTCAAGACCAGCGGCAATACGAAATACGGCTTCGGCATGCGCCACTCGTTCTGACGCCCGGCAGCGCACCCGCGCTGCAGTCGTCCGCAACACACGAACAAGCCCGCCCGGCCAGTCCGGGCGGGCTTTTTTTCGTGCCGCCGGCATCGACCACAATACGCGCTGCACGGCAACCGGCGCTGCGCCCCGCAGCGGACACGGGCGCGGCTGCGCCCGGCCGCCGAGCCGCAACGATGAACACCATTGCCTTCATTCCGAACCCGCCGCTGGGCGCGGCGCTGGCCGCCGGCGCGATGCTGCTGTTTGCGGCCTGCTCGCTCACCACCGCCAGCGTGATGCGCCGGCTCGACACCGATGCGGGCGCGATGATTGCCGCGCTGGTGAACGTGCCACTGGGCATCCTGATGGTGCTGGGCCAGATCGCATGGTTCGGTGCCTTGCAGCCACCCAGCGTGGCCGGGGTGCTCGGATTCCTGGTGGCCGGCGTGTTTTCCACCTATCTCGGCCGCTGGCTGTTCTTCAAGTCGATCGAATCCGCCGGCCCGACCCGCGCGTCGAGTTTCCAGACCAGCAGTCCCCTGATCACGGCCTTGCTGGGCTGGATATTTCTCGGCCAGGTCCTGAGTCCGCTGGCCTTGACCGGGATCGCGCTCGGCGTGCTCGGACTGGCCACGACGGTGCTGGGATCACGGCGCGCACACGCACCGGCCACGCCGCAAGACCTGCAGCGGCAACAGGTCGACCTGCGCAGCTTCGTGCTGATCGGCCTGGGCAGTTCGACCGCGTATGCGATCAGCCATGTGCTGCGCGCGGGCGCCATCGGGTCGTGGAACGAACCCATCGCCGGCGTGGCCCTGGGCGCGTGCACCGGCACGCTGGCCCTGGCGCTGGTGCACCAGCACCAGCTGGCCCCGCTGTGCCAACGCGTCGCCGCACAACCGCGTGCGGCCCTCGTCTATGCCGGCGTCGGTTGCATGCAGATCCTGGCCCAGGTGTGCATGGTCGCCGCGCTGGCGCACATTCCCGCGTCGATCGCGGCGCTGATCGCCCTGTGTTCCCCGCTGGTCGTGATGCCGGCCAGCCTGCTGCTGTTTCGCAACCGCGAAGGCATCGGCCTGTTCGTCGTGCTCGGCATGGTGATCACCATGGGCGGCGTCGCGCTGACCTTGGTGCCGGCCGGCTGACCCGGCGGCCGGGCTCAGTGCCGGCCGGAAAACGCCCGCATGTGGAAGGCGGCGTGTGCCGGCACGTATTGCAGCTCCGGCGCCACCGGACAGGCCCGCCGCGCCAGGCAGCCCCGCTCCATGCAGTCGCGCCCGGCGGGTCGATGCAGATGGCCGGCGCAGGCATCGACGTCGTAGCCGCGGGCGCTGAAGGCATCGACCGGACATCGCTGCAGGCACGGCTGCCCGTCGCAGGACAGGCAGATGTCGGTGCCGGCCCCGGCCGGCATACCCGCCGCCAGATCCCGTGCGTCCGCCACCGGCAGCGCGGGCAATACCAGCGCAAACCGGTAGGCATGCCACAAGCCCCACTGCGGATGGATCTGCAGCAGCAGCGGGCTGGCCTGCAAGCGCGGCTCGGCGCGCCGCGCCCATTGCTGGAACGGCGCGTACGGCGGACCGTCCGACGGATACACCGCCACGCCGCCGTGCGCCTGCGCCAGCGCATCGCCAATGGACTTGCTCCAGCGGTCCATCGGATCGGCTTGTCCGTCGGCAAAGAAGCGGGAGCGGGAAAACGCCTCCCAGCACGCGGAGCCGACCTGCCCCACCATCCAGACCACGGCCGCGGCGGCCCCGCGCGGCAAGGTCGGCAGGCCTTCGTCCTGCGGCGTCGGCATCCAGCCGCCGCGCAGCCGCAGGCCGTGCGGCTGCAGTTCGCGCTCAAGCGCGCTGCGCGATCCGCTCGTCATGATCCTGGCGTGCCTGCAGGCGCGCCAGCACCGCGGCGCGGCCCAGCGGCGGCCCCGATGCGGTGGCGGTGACGCGGGCCTCGAAGAACATGTTGCCGTCGATGTCGTTGACGACCGCGTTGTCATGCTGGCTGAGCACCACCTCGGCATGGGCCGCACCGGCGTCCAGCGCCTGCGCCAGTGCCGCGGCAGCGGCCAGTTGCTGCGCCAGCGCAATGGCCGGTGCCAGCGTGTCGAAATCGCGCGGGCCATCGGACGTGAACACGCGGAACACGCCACGCACCGGCTGCGTGACCGTCATGTGCACCCGCTGCGACACGCGGCCCAGCACGGCGCCCACCGCATTGGCCACCTCGGCGAACGGCGGCAGCTCCAGTGCCATGCCCAGGCCGCGCGCCACCGCGGGGTAATAGATGGACGCCGGCGCGCCGACGGCCACCAGCGGCATCTGCGGCGCGAAACGCAGGCTGAACACCGATGCCACGCCGGCGCCGGCCGCATCGGCGGCGGCGCCCTGCATCGTCATCGCCGCCAGCAGCGTGGCGACCTTGCCGGCATTGACCTCGTTCATCTGGCCCGCGTCGTTCAGGCCGGCCTCGATCAGTTTCTGGTGGATGGTGGCGATCACCTTGTCCACCACCTGGCGCGACGGCGCGACCGCATCGCCCTGCACCCAGGTGCCCAGGCCGTACAGATGGCGCATCTGGCGTGCCCAGATGCGGGCACCGAGCACCGCCGCCTCGGTGTTCCAGTGGTCGGACAAACCCAGCACGTGGGCCGCGTCGCTGGGCGTGAATCCGCTGTAGATGGCCAGGCCCTTGCGCTCGAGGCGGGCGATGGCCTTGGCCAGCGCGCGGTCCTCCATGTTGCAACGCTCCAGGTCGACCGGGCCGTCGGCCAGGCGTTGCCAGGCCATGGTCTCGTCCGGCAGCAGGCGCGCCACCATGGCCGCATCACCCTGCAATCGCTGCGCGAAACGGATCTGGCTCGCGTGGGGTGCCTCGCCCTGCTGGCGCGCCAGCACCGGCACGACCCACGGATGTTCGTGCGCCAGCAGACTCAGCGGCAAGACGCGCCGGGGTCCGATCACCAGGCCCTCGCCGCCGCCGAACCGCACCTCGCTGTCGCCACCGAGTCCGATCGCATAGACCTTGACCGCCTCGACCATCGGCCGCCACTGGCCGACCATCGCGCCGTCGAAACTCAGTTCGGGCTCGCCGCCGCGCACGACGGCGATGTCGGTCGTGGTGCCGCCCATGTCGGCGACGATGGCATCGGCCCGGCCGCTCAGCGCGCAGGCGCCCAGCACGCTGGCCGCGGGGCCGGACAACACGGTGCCGACCGGCCGACGCAGTGCACGTGCCACGTTGACCAGCGTGCCGTCG
>JBFIDI010000295.1:0-7218 GCA_041581405.1 Burkholderiaceae bacterium | reverse complement strand
GTCCCATCCTGCCGCCGGTACAGCCTCACGCACAGGCTTCCTTCTGATTCCTGAATCAGATTGATCGCTTCGACTGCGGGGAGTTCAGCGATGTTGTACACGTGCTTCCGGCACTGGTCACAGAATCGGACCTGCTCATCACCCGTCATCGCGTCCCAGTCGGCCGAACACGGTTTGGCCACATTGATCTGATTCAGCATTTCTTCAGGCGACATGCGGTCTCCCGGCCACATTCGGAACGAAGAATCGTGGTCACCTTCTGGCTGATGTGACGCAGGATCAATGACGTGAGTTCCCGAAAGTTGAGGGCCAAATCAGCAACAATTCTCCAAGAAACCGGGAGCTCAAGCGTAGAGGATGCAGACGCGACCTCTGGCTGCTATTCAGCCTTCAGATGATTCGAATAGACCCCAAATACGGTCACCCGGAGTGGACAGGAATGATGAACATGCTTCGCACGTTTTCGTTGATCGGCCTCGGCAGCGTGTGCTGCTTCGAAATCCGCAGGGAACGGCAGGCTCTTGGACTGGGTTCCGTGCTTGACCCATAGATGCATCAGGCTCGTATGCCAGACGCGATAGGCGCGAGAGGCGGCCTCGAGTGCCTCTTTCCTGGTTTTGCCTACAACGACATGGCGACTCACGCCCATCAGCGGGATATGCTCCATGTCCCGTCCCAGATCGGACCATTCGTGCTTGTACTGGTCGGTAATGGCGCGAACGTGAGCTGCTGTACCGTTGCAGATGATGTTGACCTTGTTCTCTGCGACCCATCGCGCGCCACCTGGCGTGCCGAGGCCGTACCACAGCGGGGGTGTCGGCTTCTGATAACACTCCATTTCGACGGGCACCCGTTCAAAGTTGAAATGCTTGCCCGTGAAGTTCACTTCCGAGCCTTTCAAGCCTTGCATGATGACGTCGAACGATTCCTGATAGATCGACTGTGCCTGCTCCGGGTCGACGCCGTAGTAGCGAATCTCGAAGGGCGAGACGCCACGGCCAAAGCCGACTTCCAATCTGCCTTCGCTCATTTGATCCAGCATGCATATTTCTTCCAGTACCCGCAACGGGTGATGCATGCTGAGCGTGTAGACCATCGGGCCGAAACGCAGCCGTTTGGTTCGCTGGATCAGGGCGGCCAGATAGACGCTGGGCGATGGAGCAACGCCCAACGGGGTCGAGTGATGTTCCGCAAGATGGTAGGCATGGAAGCCGGCTTCGTCATACGCCTGCGCGAGAGTCAACCTGCTTTTGTATTGCTCGGCCAGAGACACTGCGCCTCTGTCCATATGATCAAAGATTCCGAATTTCATGGTGTAAGGCCTCAAAGAAGTGAGAAGAATTCAGCGAAGCGGTCATACAGGTTGAATGCCGGCAGCCTTGATGACTTGCCCCCAGCGAACCGTTTCCCGTTTGACAGCATCTGCGAGATCTGCCGCGCCTCCTGGCCAAGGCTGGACAAACTGCTTTTCAAAGAACGGTTGGGTGTCCTCTTGCCGCACAGTGGCCTGGAAAGCCGATTCGAGCGTCTTGATTACGTCTGACGGAGTCTTCGCAGGGGCGAACAATGCCAACCAGGAACTGAACTCGAAGTCGGGGAGGCCGGCTTGCGACATGGTGGGAAGGTCAGGAGCCGCGGCAAACCGATGGGCCGACGTCGTCGCAATGGCACGTACTTTTCCCGCCAAGGTCTGTTGAATGGCGGTTCCTGCGTCGACGAACGAGTAGTGCAGCCGCTCACCCGCCAGATCAATGATGATTTGTTGCGTCGTCTTGTAGAGCACATGGACAGCCTCCAGGCCCGCGCTTTGCCGGAAAGCCTCTGCAGCGACTCGACCTGCCGCAGACGCGCTACCAAAGTTTGTCTGCCCGGGACGTGATTTGATCAACGCGATCAATTCTGCGAGGCTGTTGGCCTTGGTGCCGGGTGACACAACCAGCACCGCGGGAAATTTTGCCAACGATGCGACAGGCACGAAGTCGGCGACGGGGTCGAACGGGAGTTCCTTGAACAGATGGATGTTTGCCGCATGGGTCGAATTGCCACCGACGAGAAGCGAATAACCATCCGGTGCGCTTCTGGCGGCTGCGCTTGCAGCAATGTTGCCTATTGCACCTTGGCGCGGTTCGAGTACGAAGGCTTGACCCAGCTTGGCTCCAACGCGATCCGCGAGAAATCGCGTGACGTTGTCGAAGCTGTTTCCCGGCCCGAAAGGCGCGATCAATCGCACCGACTTCGTGGGGTACGTGGACGCCCAGGCATGTTCACTGAAGAGGCCTGAGAGCATGGGGGCGAGAGCTGCGCTTGCTGCGATCTGGCGCCTAGTTATCGTCATGATGGGGTTCTTTCCGGTGATCGGTTGAATGGGCGTCAGTCGCCCGTGCGAATATCTGGATCGTCGTGCCCTCGGGGTCCGCGGTGGTAAGAACACGACCATGCGTTCCCATATCCCGGATGGACACGTCTCTTCCCTGGCTGCGCAGTGCCGTTGCGAGTGCGTCCATGCGGGTCGTCTCGAATACAACGACGGCTCCTTTGACTTGCGAGGCGCTCTCGTCAGGGCCACTCAGGGCAAATCGTCCGCCCTGAGGCAAGCGGAATTCGGTCCATTTGTCGCCATCGCGAAAGGCGGGCTGCTGTTCCAGGAGGTTGGTGTAGAACTCCACTTGCGCGTCCATCTCGGCAGCGTTGACGTAGACCATGCGTAGGTGTTGCATACGTCTAGCCTAGGCGTGCAGGAACGCGCCGCTCTTGTACATGAGCGATGGTGCGTTTTGACCGTTGATACCGGTCACGCGGCCGATGTAGATCGTGTGGGTGGCGCAGTCCAGGCTCTGGACCAGTTCGCAGTCGAATGCGACCAACGCGTCATGCAGCAGCGGCACCGCATTGCCGTGATCGTCCCAGTGACCGGTCTCGAACTTGTCTTCGGGCGCCACGCGCGGGTCCGCAAAACGCTGGGCCACGTCGCACTGGGCAGACGACAGAAAGCTGACGCCGAAGCGGCCTGCTCCGGCGATTGCCGCATGCGCTCGCCCGGATTTGTTGACGCAACACAGGACCTGCGGCGGTTCTGCGGTGGCCGAGCAGATGGCTGTAACAGTAAGACCCGCGCGTTGACCGTTGTGCGAGGCCGTGACCACGGCCACGGCTGCAGGGATCTTGCGCATGGCCGCGATGTATGTGGATGGATCCGCTTCTGCAAGGACGTCTATCATTCCGATTCCTTTTCAACATGATTGAATGATTGGACATAGTTTAATTCCGTGAATTGACTTCGTCAACAGAATTTTTTCCAGGGGCACAATTCGGCGATGAACTCACCTGCCAAGCCCGCCAAAGGAATTCAATCTCTTGAGACCGGATTTCGGATCCTCTCGGCTATCCAGCAGGGGCCCGGCGCCATCGCGCTCAAGGACATTGCCGAGCGAACCGGCCTTGTCCCCAGCGCAGCGCACAACTACCTGACGAGTCTGGTGAGAATCGGTGCCGTGATCGCGCAGGCCAGGGGCCACTATCGTCTCGGACCAACCCTCGCCAGTCTTGGGCTTTCTGCCGCAAAGGACGTCGACTATTTCGAAGTGGTGCGATCGGCGGCCATCGACCTCAGCGAGTCGTTGAATCTGGCGTGCGCGGTCATGGTGTGGAACGTGGCAGGCCCGCTCATTCTTTTCAACAAGGCAGACGTCGGCAACCAGATCTTTGCGCTTCGAAACGGTTTGATTCCGATATCGACAACCGCTGGTGGCCACGTGTTTGCAGCCTATCTACCTGTCGAGGCGACGTTGCCACTGCTGAAGGAAGAGTTGAACACTGGCGAAGCCACTTGCCGTGAATGGCTTCAAAGTAATGCCCGATTGGTTGAGGCCAATGGGTTTGCGAAAGCGACACTTGCGGCACTAACGGATTACGGCGCGATCAGTGCGCCCATCTGGGATGGCAGCGACAGAGTTGCTTATGCCTTGTCCTTGAGTTCACCCGGCCTGCTGGAGAAGGAGGATCTTGACGACGTAGTTGTACCGGCGCTACTGGAGCGCACGCGTGAACTGTCTCGTGCGTTGGGAGCGCCGAGCAGCCGTTGGGCCTCCCGTAAAGGCATGGGTTAGCGCCAGAGTAATACTGACAGTCCCGGACGCGGAACTAGAGCCTTCCTCGCAATCGGCACTCGCAATTTCTGATCTGCATTGACTGAATTGAATCGACCCGGGTTTCGTCACCGAAGCCCGGGTCTTTTCGTTTCGTCGCCCTTGGCGGGCGTCCGGCAAGCCCGGCGCGACCGGGCGCGCTATTCGCTGCGCTGCCGCCTATTGCGTCACCTCGACGCTGACCCGCTTGAAGTCGATTCCGTTGTCCGCCGTCTTGGCCTTGCTCGAGGATCCGAAGACGTTGCTGTTGACATGGAAGGCCAGCATGCCGAAGTCATTGACATCGCTCTTTTCGTCGACCAGGTCAAACGTGCTGAGGACTTCATTGCCGCGGCTCAGTGACCCGGAGATCCGCAGACCGGCGCCGAGCTTCTGGATGGTCATCACGCCGGTATAGGTCTGCTTCGGGTCGAACCGATAGGGCTTGCCTCCGCCGCCGAGCAGGCTGTAACCCTTGGTGGTGCCGAGCAAACGGCCGATCGTGTCGGCATTGTGCTTGCGGACCTGGATCTTGGCGGCCGATGCGTCGGTCGGGTTCACGTCGAAGTCGATCATGTAGCCCGGCAGTCCGTCGTAGGCGGTGTTGGGCTCCTTGGACGACGCCGACAGGTCGCCTTCTAGCGCCTGGCGCCCCAGCTTGTTGTACATGCCGATGCGCATTGCCGAGCCCTGGTCGGAGCCGACGGTGGCCGGTGTGGTGAACGTGAAAGTCGCCTTGATCGCCTGGCCTTGCGCCAGCGTCTGCGGCGCGAAGGTGGTGCGAATCCCGCGCCCGGAACTGCCGGACACGAGTCCCAGTCCCTCGGTGGTGACTTCGATGGCGTTGCTCCCGGTCGTGGTCCACCAGTTGGTGTCATGCTCGTCCGCACCATCGGTGCGGCCACCGTCCGCAAAGCGGTCGTCGAAGACGATCCGTCCTCCCGGCGATGCGGTCGTCGTCGAGACGGTCTTGAACGCCGTCGGGTCGATCCTCGTGGCCTTCGAAGCGGGCACCTTCGTCGCCGCCGGGCCATGCATCGCGGACGGGCTCTTGCCGACCTTGCTGAAATCCGGCAGCGCGTGCGAATACTGGGTCTGCAGCTTGTAGAAGGTCACCTGGTCGAAGTCGCGGTCCGGGGCCGGACTCGAGTTGTTCTGCGAATAGGCGCCCGCCTTGAAGAACATGAACTCGTCCTCCACGCTGAAACCGCTGTTGCGCATGTCGAACGGCTTGGCGGCGACCACGCTGCCGTCTTCGCGAATGATCTTGACATGCAGCATCGGAATGATGCGACCGTTCTCGATCACGCCCCGGGTCTCGATTTCGTAGCTGAATATCTCGTCCAGGGCGATGCCGTTCTCGGGGTTCGGTGCGCGGTCCGCGCGGCTGCCGATGATCTCGACCCATTGTTCCTTGCCGGTCGCCGGGTCGTGGGCAAAATAGATCGAACCGAGCTTGTGGCCTGGCAGCTTGCGGTAATACAGGCGGATCGGTTCGTCATCCTTGGCGTGGATCTGGCCGATGATGACGCGACCGACCTGGCCGGCCTTGCCCAGGCGTGTCACCTGGTTCACGGCCAGCGTCGCCCGCAACACGCCGTCGATGCCGCCGGCCTTGGCCCGCGCGGACTCGGGTGCGGAAGACAACACCCAGTTGTTCTTGTTCGGGTATCCGCCATCGACCCGGGTCGCGATGCTCTCGTCGCCGCGGCGCAGCATGCCGCGCAGTTCGGAGCGCGTGTAGCTGGTGTTGGCCGATGTCTTGGCGCCAGCCGGAGTCGATCGAAACACCATGCCGCCGGTAAACGGGTCGGTGTAGAAATACCGCGGGTCGGTCCAGCCTGCCGCGAGTTCCTTTTCCATGACGCTGTCGGCAAGGCCGTCGCCATTGGCATCCGCGGGGGTCGTCATGTACCAGCCGAGCAGATCGAAATTCTTTCCCGGTGGCCGGTCGGGGTGAAGGCCGAACAAACCACGGCCCTTGCGTTCGGTCAGCACCGGTGCCGCAGGTTTGGCGACCGCCACGCCGCAGCCGTAGGCGGCCACCTCGACGATGCTGTTCCAGCTGTTGGCTGCGTTGCCGTTGGCGGCGATGCGGAAATAACGCGCGTCGATGCCTTTGAAATCGTAGGGCTGAAGATCGGCACTCTTGCCGCTGGACCTTCGGGAGGGAACGACAGCCGTATAGGACTTTCCATCCACCGACGCGTCGATGGCGAACTCCGACCAGCGGCTGTCGCCCTTGTACCAGGCGATGCCGACCGCCTGGAGCTTTTGCACCGCGCCGAGGTCGAAGACGATCTGCTTGGGTGAGCCCTGGGATTCGTTCGACCAGCGCGAATCGGGGTCGAGCTTGCCGTCGATGGTCTTGTCGGGGCCGTGGGTTTCTTCGTAGAGCCCATCGTCCACGGCCGACACGATGACCAGGTCGGCCTTGCCGTCACAGGCGGTGTTCGCGACGGCCGCCACCGGTGACGACATCACCAGCGGGAAGAGAAGAATGGAATGCAAGGTTTTTTTCATGGCGACATCCTGTCTGTGTTCAAGGGGGGAGGCCCGGGGAGCCGTCTTCACCAGGGCCGGTGAACCTCGCCGCGGGCGTGACGCCCGGGGGGCAGTTGACGCAACGAGGGCCCAAGGGCATGCAAGCCTGTCATCGCCTGACCGACGGGCCCCGGGAGGCACCCGCTGTGCACCGGCGCGCAGGACCGCAGCGGGGAGCCGGCACTTCGGGGCGAGTGGGGCGAGTGGGGCGACGGCATCCCGCCGCCGGCGCCGCAGCGCATCATTGCTTGCGCCGGGTCCGGCTCGCGCGCAGCCCCATGGCGCCCAGGCCGGCCATCATCATCAGCCAGGCGCTGGGTTCGGGAACGGGGGAGATGCTGTAGGTGAAATCGTCCATCGCAAAGTACGCGTCGTAGCTGGACACCTGCACCTCGTCGACGAGCCCGGAGTAGCCGCTGGATACGAAGACCGGCGCTTGCTGGTAGTTCAAGACCACGGTGGGCGACAGGCCCGCGCCCACGACGTTGCCGCCCAGTTTCAGCACGAACTGCACCGGGATGTTGTCGTCGAACGCGGTGAACATCGCGCC
>JBFIDI010000294.1:0-7246 GCA_041581405.1 Burkholderiaceae bacterium | reverse complement strand
GGGCATCACGGCCAGCCGGCTGCCGCGCCGGCACAGCCGTGCCAGGGCCTTGACCGTCCAGCCGTCCCAGGCCGGGTCACCGATGCCGGGTGTGCCGTCGTGCGCGTGCCCGGTTGCCGGTCCGACAAGCACGCTGTCGGCATGGAAACGCTGCTGTCGCAGCAGTGCCTGCGTCTGGCCGATGCACAGTGTCAGCTGCAAGCGGCCGCCGTGCAGCACGAACCGGTGGAAGCCGGGCAGCAGGCCGGTCCATGGCGAGGCGAGTTCACGGGCCAGCGGCGCGGCGCCCGGGTCGGCCGCCAGCACGGACTGCACGCGCTCCCATGCCGGCGCATGGCGGGCAAAGGCCACCACATGCAGCATGTGGCATGCATCCGGATCGTCTCTCCATGACCGCCACAGCGGCAGCAGTCGCTCGGCGTGCCCGAAATCGGTGTCGAGCACGCGCCAGGCCCGATGGCCGCGCCAGGCCTGCGGCAGGTCCAGCGCGTGCATCCACGCCGGATCAGGCGGTGACGCGCAGGCCATGGCCTGGTGGTCCCGCGGCCGGACTCAGTTGGCGGGGGGGACGTAACCCTGCGCTGCGTCGGCGCCGTCGCCGAAGAAATGGGCTTCCATCTGGCGCGCCAGGTACTGGCGGGCGCGGGCATCGGCCAGGTTCAGGCGGTTTTCGTTGACCAGCATGGTCTGGTGCTTGAGCCAGGCAGCCCAGGCTTCCTTGCTCACGTTGGCCCACAGGCGCTTGCCCAGCTCGCCCGGATACGGGGGAAAGTCCAGCCCCTCCGCCTCCTTGCCCAGCTTGATACATTGAACCATTCGTGCCATGGAATACTCCCTCTTTCGCAATGTTCACCAAAGCGTGAAATTGTCGCCGCTTTTGCAAGGCCCCGAAACGGTGGCGGTTGCGGGCGGCGCATCCTTGTCCATGGAGAAGAAATGCTGGGTTTCCTGAGTGTGCGTCAGACGCTGGTCTTGGTGTGTGTGGGTACGGTGGGCTTGCTGGCCTATGGCCTGTATCTGCAGCACGTGGTGGGGCTCGAGCCCTGCCCGATGTGTATCGTGCAGCGCTACGCGATGGTGCTGGTGGCCATGCTGGCCGGCCTCACGGCGCTGGGCAAGGGGCGCGGCGTGCACCTGGCCGGCATCGTGCTGATGTTGCTGGCGGCGGGTTTCGGCGCCTTCGTCGCGGCGCGCCAGAGCTGGCTGCAGTGGTATCCGCCCGAGGTGACGTCGTGCGGACGCGACTTCTACGGCATGATCGAAACCTTCCCGCTGCAGCGGGCGATCCCGATGATCTTCAAGGGCAGCGGCGATTGCGTTGCGATCGACTGGACCTTCCTCGGCGGATCCATCGCCAACTGGTCGTTCCTGTGTTTCGTCGCGATCGCGCTGGTCGCGCTGATGCTGATCGCGCGGCTGCTGACGCGCCGCTTCGGTCCGGCCTGAGCGCCGGGCGCCGCACACGCGTGCGGCCGAGCCCCCCCGCAACGGTTCCCGCACGTCCCGGCGGGACCATGATCCGCCCGCACGCCCGGCGGCAAGGGTGCGTGGCGGTGCGTGCCACCGTCATCACGACGGTGGAAGCGCGTTGACCGCCGGCACCGGCCACCGTAGTATCTTTTGGCCGGAACACAGCAGCGGTGCATGGCGACAAGCCTTTTTGAAAGGGCGGCAACATGGGAGGGGCGGCAGCTACGGTGGACGCGGCGGTGGCCAGTGCCGGTGCCGGCGCGCGTCCGGGTCCTTCGGCAGGCAGCCCCGGCGCCGGCGCGGCCCATGCCGGGGCGGGCACGCATGCTGATGCCGCCTGGCTCGCGCTGTGTGCCATTGCCCGGCTGCACCAGGTGGCGGCCGACCCGGCCAGCCTGGCGCATCGGCTCGGCCTGGCTCCCAGCGAACCGGTGCGCGTGCCGGACCTGGTGCGTGCGGCGCGTCATCTCGGTCTCAAGGCCCGCCTGATCCGGACCCGCGCCGATCGCCTGGCGCAGACACCGTTGCCGGCGCTGGCCGTGATGGGCGCCGCGGGCGACGCCGGCCGGCACGATGCCGGTGCCGACGTTTGCGTGCTGGCCCAGTGCGACGGCAGCCGGGTGCTGCTGAGCGCCCCACGCCCCACACCCCGCGCTGCGGCATCTGCGGATCATCGCGAGGGCGGCGGGCATGCCGCCGGCCCGCGCATCGAACCGCTGGAGGTCTTCGCGTCGCGCTGGAGCGGCCAGCTGATCCTGGTCACCAGCCGCGCCAGCCTGGCCGGCGAACTGGCGCGGTTCGACTTCTCGTGGTTCGTTCCCGCGCTGGTCAAGCACCGCCGCCTGCTCGGCGAGGTCCTGCTGGTGTCGTTCATGCTGCAGCTGTTCGCACTCGTGAGTCCGATGTTCTTCCAGGTCGTGATGGACAAGGTGCTGGTGCACAAGGCCATGACCACGCTCGACGTGCTGGTCGCCGGGCTGCTGATCGTCGTCGTGTTCGAGAGCGTGCTCAGCGCAGTGCGCAACTACCTGTTCGGCCGTGGCGACGGACACGACACGCTGGACAACGTCGACCTGTTCGCCGACACGGCCGACAGTTCGACGCCGGGTGCGGTCGACACGCTGCGCCTGGGCCCGGGCATCTCCGCGGGTGACGTCGTGGCCTGGCGCCAGGACGACGACATGGTGCTGGCGATCCGGGGCACGTCCGACCGGTTCGTCGTGCTGGGGCATTTCTCGGCTCCGGTCGCCCAGGGAACGCAGCTGTTCGACCGCCGGCTCGACCGCCTGGTCTTTGCCGACGGCCAGGTCTGGGACGCGCCAGCGATGCAGGCCGCGGTCGACAAGGCCGACACGAACCGCGCCCCCGACCTGCGAGGCACTCCGCCCGCCTGGCAGGGCCGCGTCAACGCGCAGTTCGACGTCGTGCTCGACGCCAGCCTGTTCGTCGACCCGGACCCGGACGACGCGATCCGGTACGCGCTGCGGCTGGCCGACGGTGCCGATCTGCCCGCATGGCTGGTGTTCGATCCGGATACCCTGGTCTTGTCCGGACGTCCGCGGGTGGCCGATGTCGGCCGTCTCGATGTGGCGATCTGGGCCGGCGACAGTTACGGGGCATCGGCCGGCGTGGTGACGACGCTGACCATCCATCCGATGAACCGTGCGCCCGTGCTCGCAACGCCGGTGCCGGACCAGATGGTGCCGTACCGGGCCGGTTTCAGCTTCCAGGTTGGCGCCAGCAGTTTTGCCGATCCGGACTGGGGCGATGAAGCCCTGCAGTTCGCCGCCAGCCTGGCCGATGGCATGCCACTGCCGGATTGGCTGAGCTTCGATGCATCGACGCGCAGGTTCAGCGGTTTCGCCGACAGCGCGGTGGTGCTCGATGTCCGGCTCACCGCGACGGACCAGGGGCAGATGCAGGCGAGCGACACGTTCCAGCTCGTCGTCGGCGGACCGGTGGTGCAGGGCAGCGATGCCGATGACGTGATGACGACACCCGCGTCCGGCGGAAGCTTGCACGGGCAGGGCGGCAACGACATGCTCAATGGTGGTGCCGGCAATGACATCCTGCTCGGTGGTGCGGGCAACGACCGCCTGACCGGTGGGCAAGGCAGCAATCTTCTCGATGGTGGCGACGGCGCGGATGTGCTGATCGTCGGCGACGACGTGTTCGGCTCCGTCGGCAACATCCTGCTCGGCGGCGCCGGCAACGACACCCTGCAGGCGCGTTCGTTCTCCGACGACAACCTGTTCGAGGGTGGAACCGGCGACGACACCATCACCGGCAGCGGCATGCGCGACCGTTATCGCTACCACCGGGGGGACGGCGCGGACACCATCGTCGAACGGGAAACGGCCTGGGGATATCGCGGCGACGACGTGCTGGAGTTCGGCCCGGACATTGCGCCTGGCGACGTGTTCGTGTCCCGCTCGCTGGTGCCGGGGCAGGCGAACGATCTGGTCTTCACGTTCGCCCATGGCACCGACCGTATCACCGTCAAGGACTGGTTCCTGTCGACGCCGACCTTCTCGCAGACCGAGAGACGCATCGAACGCGTCGAGTTTGCGGACGGAACCACCTGGCTGGCAGCTGATCTGGGCGCGCAGGCCCTGGTCGTGCGCGCGGGCGCGGGAGACGACACCATGACCGGCTCCGACGGGGACGACGTGTTGCTGGGGCTGGGCGGCAACGACAACCTGCGTGGCGGGCGGGGCCACAACACGCTCGACGGCGGCGACGGCGACGACGTGTTGTATGCCGACAGCGGCGAATACGTCGTCACCGTCTATTACGGCGGCGGCGTGGTGCAACAGACTTACTGGGGCAGCAATACCCTGATCGGAGGCGCCGGCAACGACAGTCTGATCGCCGGCAGCCTGGCGCGCGACACGGTGCATGTGGGCGGGCCGGGCAACGACCTGCTGCAGGGCAGCCGCTACAACGACAGCTACCGGTTCGCGCTCGGCGACGGTCACGACACGATCGTCGAGGCCACGCCGGTGGCCGGCTTCGACGACGAGTTGCTGTTCGGCCCCGGTATCTCGGCCGCCGACATCGGGGTCCATCGGGCAGGCAACGACCTGGTGTTCAGCCACGGCGACGGGATGGATTCCGTACGGGTGCGCGACGGGTTCTCCGGGGCGGGTCAACAGGTCGAGACGGTGCGTTTTGCCGACGGAACGCAGTGGGATGCGGCCGCGCTCGCGGCCTTGCTGGCGGCCGACGTCGTCGGCACGGCCGGCAACGACAGCCTGACCGGCGGTGCCGGCGCCGACAAGTTGCTGGGCCTGGCCGGTGACGACTTGTTGCAGGGTCTCGACGGCAACGACCAGCTGCACGGCGGCCAGGGGAACGACACCGTGTACGGCGGCAACGGCGACGACCGCCTGCGTGGCGGACACGGCAACGACCGCTTGTATGGGGGCAGCGGCAACGATGCGCTGGTGGGTGACGCCGAGGGTGAGATTGCCGAAGACATGGGCCTCGATTCGCTGGTGGTGGTGGCGCGCGGGACGTCCTGCCTCGGTGTATGGCCACGCATGGAGGTCTGGATCGCCGGCGTACGCGTGCAGGTCTTCGACGTCACGTCCGCCGACTTCGCCGAATACGTGGTCGACCTGCCGCCGGGCCTTCGCGCGAGCCGTGTCGACATCGCCTTCGTCAACGATGCCTGGCGTCCCGACCTGGGCCAGGATCGCAACCTCTATCTCGATCGCATCGTCGTCAACGGCCAGGTGTTCGGAGCCCGGGACGCCGGTGCCGTGACCGATTACGGCATCGGCGCCGCGGCCTTCGATGGCGTCAACACCGCGACCAGCGGGGGCAACCTGGGCAGCCACGGCGCGATCCGGTTCAGCCTGCACGGCAGCGACCTGCTCGACGGCGGTGCGGGCGCGGACACGATGGCGGGCGGTTTCGGCAACGACCGTTACCTGGTCGACCATGCGGCCGACGTCGTCGTCGAGGCGCCCGACGCCGGCCACGACATCGTGCGTGCGAGTGTCAGCCATGGGTTGTCCGACCATGTCGAGGACCTGGAGCTGACCGGCTCGGCCGCAATCGACGGCACCGGCAATACGCTGCGCAACACCTTGCGCGGCAACGCCGCCGCCAACCGTCTCGACGGCGGCGCGGGTGCCGATGTGCTGGTCGGTGGCGCGGGCGACGATCACTACGTGGTGGACGATGCGCTGGACCTGGTCTACGAGGTGGCCGGTGGCGGCGTCGACACCGTGTGGAGCTCGGTCAGCCACGGCCTGCGCCAGGAGGTCGAGAACCTGGTGCTCATCGGAGATGCATCCATCGACGGTACGGGCAACACGCACGACAACCAGATCACCGGCAACGCCGGCAACAACACGCTCGACGGCGGCGCCGGCCAGGACCGGTTGATCGGCGGACACGGCAACGACCGCCTGTATGGCGGTGACGGTGCGGACACCTTGTTCGGCGACGCGTCGCAGGACGAGGGGCCTGTGCCGCTGCGCATCGATACGCTGGTGGTGCACGCCCGGGGAACGGCATGCCTGGGCGAATGGCCGCTCATGCAGGTCTGGGTGGGCGACGTGCTGGTGCAGAGTTTCCGGGTCGCGTCGACGCAGTTCGGTGCCTACGTGGTCACCGCGCCGCTGGGCATGGCGGCGGATACCGTCTCGCTGGTGTTCGGCAACGACGCATACCGGCCCGACCTGGGCCAGGACCGCAACCTGTATGTCGACCGTATCGAGGTCAACGGCCGCACCATGGGCGCCCGTGACGCCGGCGTGGTGCTCGACTACGGCAGCGGTGCGGCCGCCTTCGACGGCTACAACACCGCGACGAGCACGGGCAGCCTGAGCAGCAATGGCGCGCTGCACATCGGGCTGGAAGGCTCCGACCTGCTCGATGGCGGCAGCGGCGTCGACGCGATGCACGGTGGCCGCGGCAACGACAGTTATGTCGTCGACAACAGCCTGGACACGGTGATCGAGGCCGACGGCGGTGGCCACGACATCGTGCGCGCCAGCGTCAGCTTCACGCTCGGCGCCTTCGTCGAGGACCTGGAGCTGACCGGGTCCGACGCGATCGACGGAACCGGCAATGCGATGCAGAACAGCCTGCGCGGCAATGGCGCGGCCAATCGCCTCGATGGTGGGGCCGGCGCGGACATGCTGGTCGGTGGCAAGGGCAACGACACCTACGTGATGGCCCGCGGTCATGGTTCCGACACCATCCACGAGAACGACGCCACGCCGGGCAACACCGACGTGGCCGCTTTCACCGGCGACATCGGTGCCGACCAGTTGTGGTTCCGCCGGGTCGGCAGTTCGCTGGAAGTCAGCGTCATCGGCACTGCCGACCGGTTCACGGTCAGCGGCTGGTACAACGGCAGCGCCAGTCGTGTGGAGCAGTTCCGCTCCAGTGACGGCCGCACATTGCTCGACGGCCAGGTGCAGGCGCTGGTCGATGCGATGGCGGCCTTCGCGCCGCCCCCGATGGGGCAGACGGTGTTGTCCGATGCGCTCGCCAGCCAGCTCGCGCCGGTGATCGCCGCCCACTGGCAGTAGAACGCACCGATGGCGCCGATGGCGCGGTGGGTCCTGCCGCGTCGGGCCGCGGCCGGCGTGCGGGCTGCGCGAGGGGCGTGCGGTGTCGCGCTCCGGTGCCGCGCGGCGCTCGGTCTACACTCGCGCGACCACAACAAGCAGCGTATGCGAGACATGACGAACCATATCGACCGACTGGAATGCTGGGTGCTGCGTGCCCCGATCGACGAACCCGTGGCCAATGCCTT
>JBFIDI010000293.1:0-7305 GCA_041581405.1 Burkholderiaceae bacterium | reverse complement strand
GGAACCCATCCGCCAGGGCGCGGGCATGGATGCCGACCGCAACCTCAGCATGCAGGCCATGCAACGCGGCTGGGAATGCCTGGCCCGTTTCGGCGAACGCCTGTCCGGCTTCGACAGCCACCAGGTGCGGGCGGTCGCCACCCAGACCTTGCGCGAGGCCCGCAACCGCGACGCCTTCCTCGAGCGTGCCAACCAGATCCTCGGTTTTCCGATCGACGTGATCTCGGGGCGCGAAGAGGCCCGGCTGATCTACCTGGGCGTGGTCAAGTTGCTGCCGCGCGCGTCCGAACGGCGGCTGGTGGTGGACATCGGCGGGCGCTCGACCGAACTGATCGTGGGCAAGGGCAGCAAGCCCCTGCGCATGGAATCGTACCGGGTGGGCAGCATCGCCTGGTCGACGCGTTATTTCCCGGCCGGGCAATTCACCAAGCAGGCATTCCGGGCTGCGGAGGTCGCGGCCAAGGCCGTGCTCGACGAGGCGCTCGACACCTATGGCGAAGGCAAGTGGGACGCCGCCTATGGCTCGGCCGGCACCGTCGGTGCCGTCGGCGACATCCTGGTTGCCGCGGGTGCACCCGACGGCGTCGTGACGCAACAGGGCCTGGACTGGCTGATGGCCCGCCTGCTCGAGGCCCAGAGCGCCGACCGGTTGCGCCTGCCCGGCATGAAGGAAGACCGGCGCAACATCATCGCCGGTGGCGTTGCGATCCTGCGCGCGATCTTCGACCTGCTGCGCATCGACCACATGACCACGGCCAATGGCGGCCTGCGCCATGGCCTGCTGGGCGACATGCTCGGCCCGGCCGCCAGCCACTACGACGTGCGCACCGCATCGGTGCAGCGGCTGATGACCAAGTTCGACGTGGATCCGGCCCACGCGGCCCGGGTCGAACAGGTGGCGGCGCGGCTGTTCGGCCAGCTGATGGAGCATGCACCCGAGCACTCGCGCGAGGAGC
Source organism: Burkholderiaceae bacterium (assembly GCA_041581405.1). Lineage (GTDB taxonomy): Bacteria > Pseudomonadota > Gammaproteobacteria > Burkholderiales > Burkholderiaceae_C > CAISIP01. The sequence goes on along the minus strand of JBFIDI010000293.1, from coordinate 6,349 downwards.
ACGACCGCAACATGCGCAAGCTGCGCTGGTCGGCGCAGCTGCACGAGATCGGCGCGCACATCTCGCACAGCGACTACCACAAGCACGGCGCCTACATCCTGGACAACGCCGATGCCACCGGCTTTGCGCTCAACGAACTGCACCGCCTGAGCCTGCTGGTGCTCGGGCATCGCGGCAAGTTGCGCAAGCTTGCGGCCTATTTCGACGACGACATCCTGGTGCAGCAGCTGCTCGCGCTGCGCCTGGCCATCATCCTGTGCCACGCCCGCCGCGAACCCGACACCACGGGGCTGGTGCTGTCGCCGGACCCGTCGCTGGAACGCGGTTTCGTGTTGTCGAGCCGCGCCGGCTGGAGCGAGGCCTACCCGCAGTCGGCCCACCTGCTGCGCGAGGAAGTGCTGGCCTGGCAGAAGACCTCCTGGTCGCTGACCCGGGTCGAACGCTGACGCGGCAGGCCCGGCCGTGGCGCCTGTCGCGCCGGCCGCCGGTCAAGGCGTCGAGGGTTCGGCCTGCTGCAGCGCGCCCGGATACAGCGTGTCGAGGGCGGCGCGCGCCATGTCGTCGAGCAGTTGCGCCAGCGCGTCGACCAGGGGCTCGGGCGGCCCGACCCGCAACTCCCAGGCCTCGTCGAGCGCATGCACATGGTCGGCCACCGTCTTGACGGCCAGCGCGTGCCAGAACTCGGGGTAGATGCGTTGTTGCCATTCCCCGCGCCCGCGGCCGTAATGGGCCACGGCCAGGTAACGCAGCAAGGCGCCGCTGACCTGTTGCTGCAGGAAGGCCGGGTCCCAGCGGATCACGGTCTGCGACTTGTGGCGCATGGTGTTGAAGCCGCGCGCCAGCCCGGCACCGCCGAACGCGCCCAGCACGGCGCCGGTCAACATGCCGGCGCCGAACGACAGGCCGCCGGTGGCCAGGTCGGCGGCCACGCCGCTCAAGGCGCCGGACATGGCGCCGCCCACCAGCGCGGCCTTGCTTTCGTCGACCGGTGCGTCGACCTGCACGTCGCGCACCACCTGCTCGACCACCTCGCTGGCGGCCTTGCCCTCGAGCCCGTGGATCGCGATCAGTTGCTGCATGCTTTCCTGCAGGCCGGTCTCCAGCCGCTTCGCCATGACCGCCATGGCACGGCCTTGCGCCCCGCCCTGCCGGCCTCGCGCCAGGCCGGTCATCCGCATCGCCTTCTCGCGCATGCTGGTCGGCGGCATCGCCTCATGGTCGCAGGCCGCGTGGGCCAGCGGCACGGCCAGCGTGCGCATCGACTGCGCGAACTGCGCCATGCGACGCTCGCGCCAGGCCATCGACAGCCGTGCGAACGGGCCACGCTGCGCCGCCCCCAGCACGGAGTCCACGCTTTCGAACAAGGCGAACTCCTGTACCCAGCACCGCGCGAACGCGTCCAGGCTCAGCACCGACTTGACCTGCGGCCACTGCTGCAGAAGGGTGCGCCAGCGCGCTTCGTCGCGGGCTTCGTCCTCGCGCGGGCGGCGCGCGCCGGTCTGGTTCAGCAACACGATGACCGGCTTGCCGATCCATTCGAGCACCGACAGTTCCGGCGCCAGGTAGCCGGCATCGTCCGGTTCCTCGGCCGCATTGACCAGGTACAGCACGACATCGGCCTGTTCGCGGGTGTTGCGCACGGCCAGCTGGTTGAGCCAGAAGGTCTGGTCGCTGAACCGGTCCCAGACCTGGGACATGAACCAGCCGATCGGATTGCCATGCTGGCGCAGGCGCTTGACCAGCCGCACACTGTCGCCGAATCCGGGCGTATCCCACAACACCAGCTGGTCGCCCTGGGGAGTGTCGATCAACGGGTAGGCGGTCGTCGCCACGGTCACGTGCGCCGCGTCGCGCACCTCGCCGACCGATTGCGCCAGCAGGGTACGGGCCAGTGTGGTCTTGCCCGCGTTGGTGTGCGAGATCAGCGACAGGGAAATGGTAGCGCCAGTCGTCATCGTTTCGGTACCAGTAGCGCCGCTTCCATCGCGGCGTCGGCCGTGGCCGCATCGGGCGCGGCGAGGTCGACAAAAGCGGGTTCGATACCCGCCGGTTGCAGCAAGGCGCGCCAGGCGTCCCGCCGTTGCCCGAGGCGCTGCGGTTCGTCGCGGCTGCGGGCCTTGAAGCTGGTTTCGTCCACGACCACGAGCAAGGGCCGTGCGGCCGTGGCCATGGCCTTGGCCGCCTGCGCGAACGCCCCGTGGGTCTCGCGTTCGGGCGTCGCGGCCAGGTTGAACACCAGAACCAGCGGGCCGGGCGCGTCGGCCAGGTCCTGCAGCGAACGGTCGTCGTCGTCGCCATAGGCGGCGGGTGGCGCGACCTGTACCGACGCCGCGCCGCCGACCAGCCGCGTCAGCAGGGTCTCGAGATGGGTGACGGCTGCATCCGATGGCTTGTACGCGTACGGCACCACCTGCACCGGATTGGGCTCTACGTGAAAACCGCGCAACAGGCGCCGGAAATACGGCTGTTCGAGTGGCAGCGGCAGCCGTCGCGCCTGCCGGCTCTCGCGCCAGCCGGCGATGGCCGCCAGCAGCAGGCGCGGCAGCACCACCAGCGCAACCAGGGTCAGCGCCATCAGGTGCAGCCAGATGCCGGCGTTTTCCGAGCCGGGCGCACGCATGGCCGCGATGCGCTCGGGCCCCGGTATCGGGATACCGCCCAGCCAGGCGCCTGGCGCCAGCACGGACGCGAGCAGCGTGTGTACCGCGCCGGGCTCGAGAAAGGTGCTCTCCCAGCCGGCCCGGTATTCGAACGCCAGGCCGCGCAGATACAGGCCGGCAATGATGCCCGCGGCCAGTGCGGCTGCCGCCAGGTGCAGAATGCGCGCGGCCCGCAGCGCGTACAGGCTTGCCGTCAGGCCGGCCCATTCGCCGGCCACCTTGCCGACCCATATCGCCACCGAGCCGTCCCGTGCGGCCTTGCGCGTGCCATGCCAGCCCGCACCCAGATGGGCGACCAGCGAACGCAGCGGGTCGATGCCGCGCCCCGCGGCGCCGCGCCACAACGGGCTCGACAACAGGAACAGGTAGACCAGCAGATTCCAGACCAGCAACAGCAGCACCGGCGGCGCCAGCACGTTGATGCGCTGGGCGCTGCCGACCCGGTCCGCGAGCAGGCCGGCCAGGAAGGCCGCCATGACGATCACGATGCCCAGCCAGGGCCTCCAGGCCAGCGCACGCACCCCTTTGCCCAGCGCGGCCATGCGGCTGTTCAGCCGCCGCATGGCCAACCGGGCCCGATGCGCCAGGAACACGCCGGGCTCGGCGGACTCGCCGACCGCGGCAGCCGCCTCGTGGCTGGCCCAGGCACGATCGGCATCGCTCCAGACGGACCGATCCTGATCCGCGCTCTCGATGACACGCACCGCGACCACGTCCAGCGTTTCGGATTCAGTCATGCCGGATCCCGTTGCGCATGCCGGCGTCACCTGCGTTACCTGAACGCAGGCTGCCGTGACACACCATGGCGCCGCTCAAGCCGGCTCCATGCCATGCTGGCGCTTGCAGGCCGCGGCGTCGGCCCCGGCCAGGAAATCGAGCAAGGCGCGGGCCGCGTCGGGTTGCGAACAGGTCGCCGACACCGCGGCGGCAAACACCGTGACATGCTGGATCTCCGGCGGCAGCGGGCCCAGCACGTCGATGCCCGGCACCCCCAGCAACTCGCTGAGTTGCTGGAATCCGAGCGCGACATCGCCGCGCGCGACCAGCGCGGCAACCGGCACGCCCGGCGGCGCCTGCACGATGCGCGACGCGATCTGCTGCGCGATGCCCCAGCGCTCGAACAACGAGACCAGGTACTTGCCGCTGGGGCCGGTCGAATAACCGATCGTGGGCGCATCGAGCACGGCCTGGCGCACCGCGGCCTCGGACCGGACGTCGGGCCGCAAATGACCGGTCTGCACCGCAATCCCCATGCCCGAGCGCGCGACATCGACCCGGCTGCCGGCCAGCAGGCGACCACTGTCGATCAACGCGTCGATGGCATTGCCCGCCAGCACCACCAGGTCGACGGCTTCCCCGCCCTGGACGCGTCGCGCGACGTCGACACCGCCGGCGCTCTCGAGTTGCACGGCATGCGCGGTGCGGCGGCCGAAGTCGGCCAGCAGCGCGGTCAACAGGCCGCGTGTGGCCATCGAGGACAACATCGTGAGGGAAGCATCTGCAGACAAGTGGTGTTCTCCTTGGTTCGGGCGCCGGCAACATGGCGCCGGCCGCGCGCCTGCGGGCGCAAGACCGGGACTCCATCCGATTATCCGCGCAGCGTGGGCCCGGCCCCCGTGGGACGTATCGATGGCCGGCGCCGGCAATCGGTGCACAATGGACCGATACCATGCCATCTTGTCGCAACTTCTACGCTGGAAAACAGACATGCCACAGCAACACATCGGATTCATCGGCGCATCCGGCCTCATGGGCCACGGCATTGCCAGGAACCTGCTGGCCAAGGGCTTCAGGCTGACGCTCACGGTACACCACAACCGCGAGCGGGTCGCCGACCTGCTGGCCAATGGCGCCCAGGAGGCCCGGGCACCGGATGCCCTGGGCGATTGCGACGTCGTCATCCTGTGCGTCACCGGCACGCCCCAGGTGGAGGAGTGCCTGCTCGGCGAGAACGGCCTGCTGGCTGCGGCCAAGGCCGGCATGATCATCATCGACACCTCGACCAGCGAGCCCGAATCGACGCTGCGCCTGGGCGCCCAGTGCGTCGCGCGCAACGTCTCGCTGGTCGACGCGCCGCTGGCACGTTCTGCGCCGGAGGCCGAGGCGGGCAAGCTCAACACCATGGTCGGTGCCACGCCCGAAGTCTTCGCACGCATCGAGCCGATCTTCAAGGCCTACTGCGAGAACATCTTCCATGTCGGCGGTCCGGGCGCCGGCCACACCATCAAGCTGCTGAACAACTTCGTCGCGCAGGCCATCTGCACGGCCAGCGCGGAGGCATTCGCCGTCGGCGCCAAGGCCGGGGTCGATCTGCGGGAACTGGTCCGGGTGATCTCCGCCGGCGGTGTCAACTCGGGCCTGTTCCAGGCCATGGCCAAGACGCTCGATGGCGATTTCAGCGGCCTGACCTTCGAACTGGACAACGCACGCAAGGACGTGCGTTATTACGGGCACCTCGCCGAAGCCATGGTCGTGCCGGCGCCGGTGGGCCAGGCGGTGCACCAGAGCCTGTCCATCGCATCCGCGCTGGGCCATGGCGCGAAATACGTGCCGGCGCTGGTCACGGCCCAGGAGCAGCTCAGCGGCGCGCAGATCACGCCCACGGTCTGACGCACGGGGCCACGACGGGGCCCGCCGCGCCCGTCAGCTCAGCCACTTCTGCAGGAACTGCGCGTGACCCAGCGCCGGGTCGAGCTGGTAGGACACGTATCCGATGCGGGTGTACAGCGTGTTGGCACTGCGGTTGCCGGACAGGACTTCGAGCGTCATCTTGCAGGCGCCGCGCTCGCGCGCGATCTGTTCCGCCAGCGCCAGCATCTGCTCGCCCACCCGCCGTCCGCGGTGGCTCGCGGCAACGGCCACATCGTGCACGTTGACCAGCGCCTTGCAGGCGAACGTGGAAAAACCCTCGATGCAGTTGACCAGGCCCACGACCTGCTCGCCGTCGAAGGCCAGCACGCTGTAGGCGGTCGGCCGGGACGCCAGTTCGCGCACCAGGTGTTCGCGCGCATAGGGGCTCAGGGGTTTGCCGCCACCGGCGGGATCCTGCGCATAGGCATCGAGCATCTGCACGAGCGCCCGCGCATGGACGGGGTTGGCGTAGTCCGCGCGCACGACCGACACGGTCGTGCCGCCTCCGACGGGTCCGGGTGCGGCCGTCATGCGCCGACGGCCTGCGCGAGACGCTCGGCACAGGCCTTGGCGCGCACGGCATCCTGCGCCTCGACCATCACCCGCAACAGGGGTTCGGTGCCGCTGGGACGGATCAGCACACGGCCGCTCTCGCCCAGTTCCGAGGTGACGCGTTGCGTCTCGTCGGCCAGGCGGCTGTTGGTGGTCCAGTCGTCGCCGGGCTTGAGCCGCACGTTGATCAATACCTGCGGAAACAGGCGCAGGTCCGCCAGCAGCTGGGCCGGCCCCTGTCCGCTGCGCACGCAGGCCTGCAGGATCTGCAACGCCGAAATCAGGCCGTCGCCGGTGGTGTGCTTGTCCAGTGCGAGCAGATGGCCGGAGCCCTCTCCACCCAGCAGCCAGCGGTGCTTCTCGAGTTCTTCGAGCACGTAGCGGTCGCCGACCTTGGCGCGCACGAAGTGCACGCCGCGCGCCTTGAGCGCCACCTCGACCGCCATGTTGGTCATCAGCGTGCCGACCACGCCCGGAACGTGCTCATCGCGCCCGAGTCGATCGTC
>JBFIDI010000292.1:0-7315 GCA_041581405.1 Burkholderiaceae bacterium | reverse complement strand
TGCGTTCGAAGGCCTCCGTGAGCAGGGGCAGGGAGCCCCAGAGTCCCAGTGCCATGTAGATGGCGCCGACCAGGAAGAACACGGCCTCCATGCCATGGGCGATGCGCCCGTGGCGCACCCGCAGCAGCGTGAGCAGGGAGTCGGCCCGGGTCAGGCGGCCGGTGCGCACCGCATCGGCGAGTTGCAGGAAGACGATGCCGACGATGGAGATCTCGACCATCTCGGTGACGCCGGCAATCGGGCTGGCGAAGAAGCTGCGGCTCATCGCATCGGTGGTCACGAGCAGGATCAGGAACAGGATCCAGATCGAGCCCAGCGCATTCATGCCGACGATGAGCCGGTCGAGCGGCCCGAGCCGCCCGCCGGCGTCGTGTGCGCCAGAGCTCACTCGCGGTCCCACTGGCGTTCGATCGGCTGCTTGGCGGCGCGCATGGCGTCCATGTAGAACTTCAGCATCTCGCTGCCCTGCGCGCCTTCCTTGTCCAGCCCGGCGGCCCATTGCTGGGCCATGTTGGGCAGGTCGCGCGCCCACTTGCTGCGTTCGGCCTTGGGCAGCTCGTGGACCGTGCCGCCGGCCTTCTTGTAGTCGGCAATGCTGTCGGCCGCCTCGGCCATGGCCTGTTTGGCCAGCAGGTCGCGGTACTCGATGGCCACGTCCTGCAGCACCTTCCTGACTTCGGGCGGCAGCTTGGCCCAGGTGTCGGCGTTGACCGTCAGCACCTTGGTGTTGACGGTGCCGATGTCGGCCTTGAGCATGTGGGGCGCGACCTCGGCCATCTTGAAGGTGGCGGCGGCCTCGGGCCACAACATGGCTCCGTCGGTGACACCGGTCTGGACCTGGTTGTAATAACCGGTCAGCGGGCCGGACACGCCGACGGCGCCCACTGGAGCCAGGTAACGCAGATTGAAACCGGCGCCGGAGATCTTGAGCCCCTTGAGGTCGCCCAGCGACTTGGCCGCCGGCTTGGTGAACACCTGGTAGCTGTCGAGCACCACCGAGTTCGTCAGGTAGACCTGGTTGTACGAGGCGAAGGTCTTCTTGATGGCCGGGAACTTGTTCGCCATCTCGTCGATGGTGCGCGAGACCAGCGCCGGATCGCTGGTGACGAAGGGCGTGGCATAAGCCACCGCCAGGATGTTCATCTTGTCGCCGTAGATGGCCGTGGTCACGATGCCGATGTCGCCCAGGCCCTTCTGGATGCCTTCGAGCACGCCATTGGGCTTGACGATCTGGCCGCCCCAGGCCTGGTTCCAGCGGATCTTGAACTTGTTGTCCTTGGCCAGGCGCTTGTCGACCTCGGGGATGTAGAAGTCGACGAACTCCTTGATCCACAAGGACTTGGGCGGGTAGCCATCGACGGCGGTCAGGTTGATCGTCGTCTGGGCGGCGGCCGGCATGGCTGCGATGCCCAGGCCGAGGGCGATGGCCAGGGCCAGGGGTTTGAGGGTGCGGACGGTGGTGGTTTTCACGGCTTGTCTCCTGTGGTGGATTCCATGGGTTTGGGGGGCTGCACGGCAATGGCGACTCGAACGGTGCCTGGGTCTTGGCGTGGCCAGGTGGCGGATGTCAGCCTGGTCGTTCTGGCGCCAGCGATATGTCGAAACGCATCACGGGGCAGCTGTCGCCGGAGAGCCCCAGGCGGCGGCACAACGCGGGTTCGTGGCTTGGCTCGTAGCGGCCGATGAGTGCCTCGCGCACACCGAACACCGCGTCCTTGTCGAGATACGGGTCCTCGGCGTCGAACAGCTCGGTCACCAGCGTGCGGTGGCCGGGTGCCGACACGATCACATGGGCGTGCGCCGAACGCCAGGAACTGCGGCCCGCGGGTTCGACCAGGTCGCTCCAGACCGGCCCGTCGGTGGGGATCTCGTAGGGCACCGGGCGGATGGTGGCGATCTCGAAACAGCCGTCGGCGTCGACATGCAGCTGGCAGCGCAGGTTGTCTTGCGGTTGTGCGTCGTCGACCTGCCAATACAGGCCATTGGACGCGTTCTGCCAGTAGTCGAGCGTGGCCTCGGGCAACGGCGCGCCGTCGGCGCCGCGCACCTGGCCGCGGATCACGACGACCTCGCCGGTATTGGCGCCCACCAGGTTGGCCGGATTCTCCAGCCACGGCGAGCCGACCGTATGGAAGGGGCCGAGCACGCTGCCCGGTGTGGTGTCGGGCGCGCTGGCCATCAGGTCGACCAGGCTGGACAGGCCGGTCACGTCGGACAACAACGAGAACTCGCTGCGGCTGTCGGACGTGATGGCCGCCGTGCGGTGCAGGAAGGCCAGCGCCGCGCGCCACTCGGCGTGGGTCAGCCGCACATCCAGCGCGTAGGCGTGCATGGCCCGCACCAGTTTCTGCACCAGCTCGCGCTGGCGTGCGTCCGGCAGCCCGCCGAAACTCGCGGCCGCGATGTCGGTCAGGTTGTCCAGCGTGACGTTGCGCATCACGCCGTGACCGGGTTGGACAACACGCCGATGGATTCGATCTCGATCTCGATCGTGTCGCCGGCCTTCATCCAGACCGGCGGCGTGCGGGCGTAACCGACGCCGCCGGGCGTGCCCATGATGATGACGTCGCCGGGCTCGAGCGTCAGGCTCTCGGACAGCAGCGCGATGGTGCGCGCGACGCCGAACACCATGTCCTTGGTGTTGGCGCTTTGCATGACCTCGCCATTGAGCCGCGACTCGATGTGCAGGCCGACGCAGCCGGGTGGCAGTTCGTCGGCCGTCACCAGCCAGGGGCCGAAGCCGCCGGTGGCATCGAAGTTCTTGCCGATCGTCCACTGCGCGGTCTTGCGCTGGTAGTCGCGCAAGGTGCCGTCGTTGAAGCAGGCATAACCGAACACGGTGTCGAGCGCGTCGGCCTCGGAGACGAAACGCGCGTTGCGGCCGATCACCACCGCCAGTTCCGCCTCGAAATCGAGCTTGGTGGAGATGCCCGGCACCCGCAGCGGCGCCCGGTGCGCCAGCAGCGAGGTCGCGCCGCGCATGAAGATCGACGGGTACTCGCCGACCTGGTTGCCGCCTTCCTTGGCGTGGTCGATGTAGTTCACGCCCAGGCACAGGATCTTGCCCGGCCGCGGCACGACCGGCAGCAGTTCCAGCGATTCCATCGGAACGCCGCTGAGCTTCGCGGCGCGCTCGGGCAGCTCGCGCACCAGCGTGCTCCAGTCCGGGCTGGACACCAGCTCGAGCACGGTGGCCGGAACATCGGCGCCCAGCTGGGTGCTGGCGACGACGCCGGAGGGGCCGAGCAGGCCCCAGAGCGGACCGGAGGGAGAGTGGTAACTGACCAGACGCATGATGATGATTCCTAGGGTGGCGCGTCGCCCCGACGCGACCGCGACGGCATCGCGCGTGTCGCGGTGGGCCGATCGACAGGGTGAAGTTGGGCGAATAATAAACGATTATGTGAATACAAAATCATTTAATCGCTAAAAATTGGGATCGGCGTTAACCCTAGGTTCGCAGGCGATCGATCGGTGGCCGTGTTGCTTTTCCGGCATCGCGACATTGCGCCAGGTCAGTGACTTTGCGGAAATTCACGGACAGGCCACGGTCCCGATACCGGGCGCCCGTACCATGGATTTGCGTAGGCGCGATGCCGCACCCGGCCCCATGGGGCGCCTCGGCTGTGTGCCTGCGCCGGCGCACAGAAAACGAAAGGGTGAACACGAACATGCTCAGGAACATCAGGTTGTCCTTGTGGGGTGTGCTGCTGGTATTGACCGGCCTGTGGCTGATGGCCAATACCGGCCTGACCCAGACATCGAATTTCATCGCCATTCGCAACCTGCTGGTCCAGTACTCCGGTGTCATCGGCATCGGCGCGATGAGTGTGGCCATGGTGCTCGCCTTGCGTCCGGTCTGGCTCGAACCCTGGCTCGGTGGCCTGGACAAGTCCTATCGGCTGCACAAGTGGCTGGGTATCGCGGGCCTGGTCGCCTCGATCCTGCACTGGGTTGCGGCGAACGGACCGGGTTGGCTGGTCGGCCTCGGCTGGCTGGAACGCGGAACACGCCCGTCGCGACCGGACCCTGACAGCCTGGGCGCGGTCGAGCAGCTCTTCGGCAGCCTGCGCAGTCCTGCCGAGTCGGTCGGCGAGTGGGCGTTCTACGCGGTCGTGTTGCTGATCGCGCTCGCGCTGATCAAGCGTTTCCCCTACCGGCTGTTTGCCAGGACCCACACGCTGATCGCGCTGGCCTACCTGGCGCTGGTGTTCCACGCCGTGGTGCTGAGGCGCTTCGACGCATGGTTGCAGCCGCTGGGCTTCGTGATGGGCCTGTTGCTGGCGGCCGGGGCTGCCTGCGCCGTGCTGGTGCTGGCCCGCCAGGTCGGCAAGCTGCGACGGGTCGAGGGCCACATCACGGCGCAGCACCATTTCCCCGGCATGAAGGTGCTGGAAACCGAGATCGAGCTGGAGGATGGCTGGCAAGGGCACAGGAGTGGCCAGTTCGCCTTCGTGACCTTCGATCCGAAGGAGGGCCCGCATCCATTCACGATCGCCTCGGCCTGGGACCCCGGCACCCGCCGCATCAACTTCATCACCAAGGCGCTGGGCGACTACACCGACTTCCTGCCCGAACGCTCGAAGGTCGGCCAGAAGGTCATGGTCGAGGGCCCGTATGGCGCCTTCACGTTCGACGATCCGGCCAGGCGCCAGATCTGGATCGGCGGGGGCATCGGCATCACGCCCTTCATCGCCCGGATGAAACAACTCGCGCGGGATCCGGACACCCGGCCCATCGACCTGTTCCACAGCACGACCGAGCTGGCGCCCGACGCACTGAAGAAGTTGACGGCCGACGCCGCCGCGGCCAACGTGACGCTGCACCTGTTGATCGACCGCCGCGACGGGAAGCTGACCGGGGAAAAGCTGCGCGGCCTGGTGCCCGACTGGCGCGCGGCCAGTGTCTGGTTCTGCGGGCCGGCCGGTTTCGGCGCCGCGCTGTATCGCGATCTGGTCGCCAACGGCCTGTCCCGGCGCGCCTTTCACCAGGAACTGTTCAACATGCGCTGAGCGATCGGGCGGCGCGTTCGATCGCCATCGGAGTCGCCGCGTCGGCGTCGTCGGCGGCATGCGTTCGGACGACGACGCATGCCGGCCCACTCCGGCCGCGTGTGCTTGCGCGACGGCAGTCGGTGCTCGTGGTCCGTGCAACGCGGCGGCAGGCAAGGCCTACGGCATGGTTGTGAACGGCACAGCCACCGACCTCGATAGGCCGCGGTGTTGACGCCCATCAAGCCTGGAGCCGGGGCTTTACCGTGCATTTACGTGTGCACCACAACCCTGCAACGACTCGGGTCGAACATGCCTCCATGTCTACTCCATCCAGTCTTCGCATCACCGCCATCGGTCTGCTGGCGGTCTCCCTGTCCGCCTGCGTGCAACCGCCACCGCGGCGTGTCATGACGCGCGCGGTGGCCGCGCCGGCCGCCACCGCACCCGCGATCTACTTCTATCCCAGCCAGGGCCAGAGCGAGGCGCGGCAGGAACGCGACCGTTTCGAGTGTTACCAGTGGGCCCGGTCCCAGACCGGCATCGATCCCGGCATGACCCCGGTTCGCGGGACCACCGGCACGATCGTGGAGCCCCGGGTCACCGGTGCCGGTGCCGCGGTCGGCGCCGTCACCGGCGCGGCGATCGGTGCCGCGACATCCGGCCGGCACGGCGGTGGTGGCGCGGTGGTGCTGGGCGCGATCATCGGCAGCGTGTTCGGCGCGGCGACCGAAAACGCCAACGCGCAGGCACGAGCCCAGGCCCAGGCGCAGGCCGTGGACGCCCGGTCGCAGGCAGCCGCCTCGCAACAGGTCGACGCATTCCGCCGCGCGATGGGCGCCTGCATGAGCAGCCGCGGCTACACCATCGGCTGACGAACGACCGAGGGCACACACCATGACACCGAGCGACAAGACCCCCCCGTTGGCGCGTCGGCAGCGGCCGCGCTGGATATATCTGTTCGCCGTCGCGGCGCTGGCCTTGCCGATGCTGGCCGTGGCACAACCGCGGCGCATCGAACCCCAGCAATGGCAGGACATCCGCCATGGCCACCAGCGCGTCTATCCGGTGACCGGCCACGTCGCGACCCGGCTGCCGGCGCGTGCGCACCTGGTCGTGCGCGGCAACAGCCGTTACTGGTTTGCCGACGGCATCTGGTATGCGTCGCGCGGTGGACGTTACGTGGTCACGCGGCCGCCGCACGGCCTGGTGGTGACGGGACTGCCGGCGTTCGCCACCGCGGTGACGATCGGGGCGGTGACTTATTACTACGCCAACAACGTCTATTACCGGCCGTTGCCGGCCGGCCGGTTCGAGGTGGTGTCGCCACCGGCGGAGTTGCCGGCGGCCGTGACCGCCGCCACGACCACCGCGCAGGTGTTTGTCTACCCGCGCCAGGGCCAGTCCGCCGAGCAGCAGGCCGGCGACGAATACGAATGCCATCGCTGGGCGACATCCCGGTCGGGCTTCGACCCGACCCAGGTCGCCACCGGCACCATGCCGCCCGGTGCCGGCCAGCAGCAGGACTACCAGCGCGCCGCCGCGGCATGCCTGGAGGGGCGCGGCTACACGGTGCGATGACACGCGGCCGAGGCGGACCGGGCCAGCGCCCGCCATGCGCACAGGCCTGGCGACAGCCGGCATCCGGACACGCCGCGACTACAGCGGCAGGCCGCCGATGCGGCGCATCCATGCGGCCTCGTTGTGCGTGCCGAGCTTGGTGTGCAGCAAGCCGGCGCGCAATTTCTCGACCGTGCGCGGGCTGATGTCCAGCGCCTTGCCGCACTCCTTCGCGGTCTGGCCCCGTGGCATCACCGCCAGCACCTCGCGTTCGCGCGGACGCAGCCGCGCGGCGTCGATACCGGTGGCCAGGGGCTCGAAGGTCCACGATGCGACGCGGAACGGTTCGTCGCGGTCGTGGGCGCGGCCGTGCACCCGGAACCACGACACGACGCCGTCGCGCCGGCGCATCAGCCGTTCGTCCTGGTATTCGCTGCGTGCACGCATGAGCTTGTGGCCACGGTCGCCGATGCGCTGGTATTCGCCGATGCCGGGGTACGGCATCGCCAGGTCCTGGTCGAGCAACTCGTCGGTGCCGTAGCCGAACCAGTCGGCAAACCGCGCGTTGCACCAGGCGATGCGGCGGTTGTTCGACAGCATCAGCCCGAGCGGGCACAAGCCGGCCGTAACCACGAGCGCCTGCAGGTCGGGCATCAGGGATGGTCCCGGCGTATTGTTGCGACTGTCATCGCAGGGCGTGGTCGGCCTACCATAAGCATCTTCGGCGCAGCCGCCCAGCCGCCCAGCCCAGCCAGGCCGGTCGG
>JBFIDI010000291.1:0-7398 GCA_041581405.1 Burkholderiaceae bacterium | reverse complement strand
CGATCGTCTTCGGGATATGGATCGAGCGCAGCGGGTAGTTCGCCTTGCGTGCCTCCTCGCTGACGATACGCACCGTGTCGGACGAGTCGTTGCCGCCGATGTAGAAGAAATGCTCGATCTCGTGCGCCCGCAGCACCTCGAAGATCGCGTGGCAATACCGGGCGTCGGGCTTGTCGCGCGTCGAGCCCAGCGCCGACGAAGGCGTGGCCGCGACCAGCTCGAGGTTGTGGCTGGTCTCCTGGGTCAGGTCGACGAAGTCCTCGTCGACGATGCCGCGCACGCCGTGGCGCGCGCCATAGACCCGCTGCACGTTGTGGTGGCGCCGCGCCTCCAGCGCCACGCCCACCATCGACTGGTTGATCACCGCCGTGGGGCCGCCGCCTTGCGCGACGAGGATTTTTCCGGATGCCATATGCGCCCTTTCGATGCTCGGTTACAAGCACCATTGTGCCGAGTTGGCGGCGGGGGCGGTAGTCGTGTGTGCGCGGGGTCGGGTCGCTGGCCGGCCTGCGGGCGTCGCGCGGGCGCTTGGCCAGGCTTTCCAGCGGCCGGGCGGGCCGGGAGCGGTCAGCCCTTGCCGGGGCCGGTGCGGCTGCTGCGGCGCAGCTTGCCGCCGGTGCCGGAGTCGAACATGCGCGTGATGTCTTCCAGGCAGGTCCGCGCCACCGATTCGCCGCGGGCCGCGGCAATGGCGGTCATCAGGTCGGGGCGCACGTACCACAGTTCGTCGAGGTCATGGGCGAACAGCACCTTGCGCTCGACCGCGCTGTTCCTGCCGTCCGGGCTTTGTTCGAGCAGTTGCAGCATCGCCTTGCGGATGTCTTCCAGGCGTGCGCTTGGCTCCGCCTCGGGCTGATGGGCCATCCATCCGAAAAAGCTGTTTCGCAAACTGGTCTTGGCCCAACGCATGCCCACGTCCTCCCGTCGATCACTGGTGTGGCAAGTTGCTTGCCGAAAGCGGCAATCATCCCACCAATAAGGGTTGCCAGGCAACTGCCATGTGTAACATAGTTTCAAAGCTTCGCTGGTCTTGTATGTCTTATCGGCATGGGGGCCGCAGACTGAAACCGCAGCCCGGCCCGCAGGCCCGCCGCGGGGCCGTCCGGTGCGCAACCGCGCCGAACCGACACCGAATGCCGCCTTTCTCCTACAGGCGGATTCGCCGGCGGCTGTTAAAACTTATCACAGTGACAAACATCGACATTCCCAGCACCGGTCCCGCATTGGGGTCCCGCCCTTCGATTCGCGTATTGACGGTCAACATGCACAAGGGTTTCGGTTTCCTCAACCGCCGGTTCATCCTGCCCGAACTGCGCAGTGCCGTTCGGGCGGTGCAGGCCGACCTCGTGTTCCTGCAGGAGGTGCAGGGCGACCATGCGCTGCATGCCGAGCGCACCGTCGACTGGCCGCCGGTGCCGCAATACGAGTTCCTGGCCGACGCGATGTGGCCGCAATATGCCTACGGCCGCAATGCGGTGTATCCGCACGGCCATCACGGCAACGCCTTGTTGTCCAAGTATCCGATCGTGCAGTACCGCAACCGCGACGTATCCATCCAGGGGCCGGAGCGGCGTGGCATGCTGCATTGCACGCTGGCCGTGCCGGGGGTCGGCGACCTGCACGCGATCTGCGTGCACCTGGGCCTGGCCGAGATGCATCGCCGCCGGCAGATCGACATGTTGTGCGAGATGGTGGGCGAGGCCGTGCCGCCGCAGGCGCCGCTCATCGTGGCGGGAGACTTCAACGACTGGCGCTGCCGGGCCAGCGATCCACTGGAGCGGTGCGCCGGCTTGCAGGAGGTGTTCCAGATGGTCTACGGCCAGGCCGCGCGGACCTTTCCGGCGCGCCTGCCGCTGCTGCGGCTGGACCGGATCTACGTGCGAGGCGCCGGCGCCCATGCCCCCATGGTGCTGCCGCGCAAACCCTGGTCGCACCTGTCGGACCATGCGCCCCTGGCTGCGGAGATCGACCTGTGAAACCGACATCACGCTGGACCGGCGGCAACCGGGTGCAACTGCTCGAGAACGGCGAGGCCTATTTCCCGGCGGTGTTCGAGGCGATCGAGGCCGCACGCGAGGAGGTCGTGCTCGAGACCTTCATCCTGTTCGAGGACGCCATCGGCCGGCAGTTGCACACCCATCTGCTCGCGGCGGCGCGGCGCGGGGTCCGGGTCGACGTGCTGGTCGACGGATACGGCTCGTGCGACCTGTCGCCCGAGTTCATCGACGCCTGCGCACAGGCCGGCGTGCGCCTGCGTGTCTATGACCCGGCCCGGCGCGTGATGGGTACGCGGTTCAACGTGTTGCGCCGCATGCACCGCAAGATCGTCGTCGTCGACGGCCGGCTGGCCTTCGTCGGCGGCATCAACTTCTCGCACGACCATGTGCGCGAGTTCGGCCCGCAGGCCAAGCAGGACTATGCGGTCCGCGTACAGGGACCGATCGTGTCGCACATCCACCAGTTCGTGCGCGCCCAGATCGATCCGTCGGCGCCCAGGACGGACGTGGACCAGGCAGGCGCCATGGGCGCGGCGGGCCGCGACGCGGCGCAGTCGTCCTGCGCCGAGATGATCTTCGTCACGCGCGACAACCACCGGCATCGCAACGCGATCGAGCGCCACTACCGCGCGGCGATTCGCGGCGCGCGCGAAAGCGTGGTGCTGGCCAACGCCTACTTCTTTCCGGGCTACCTGCTGCTGCGCCAGCTGCGGCGCGCCGCGCGTCGCGGCGTGCGCGTCCGGCTGATCCTGCAGGGCGAGCCCGACATGCCCATCGTCAAGACGGCCGCCAGCCTGCTGTACGACCATCTGCAAAGCGCCGGTGTGCAGATCTACGAATACTGCGAGCGGCCGCTGCATGGCAAGGTTGCCGTGGTCGACGGCCAATGGGCGACCGTGGGTTCGAGCAACCTCGATCCGCTGAGCCTGGTGCTCAATCTCGAGGCCAACCTGGTGATCCGCGACCGCGATTTCGCGCAGCATCTCGATCAGCGTCTCGAGCACCTGATCACGGAGCATTGCAAGGCCATCGAGCCTGACCCGGCGCCGGTGTGGACCTTCTGGCGTCCCTTGCGCGCATTTCTGCTGTACCACCTGCTCAGCGGTTATTCGCGCTGGTTCAGCTGGCTGCCGCGCCGTGCGCCGAAGATCCACCATGCCACCCGTCCCGAACCATCGGCCGCGGCGGGCCCGGGGGGACCCGGATGACGGCGCGGGCCGACAGCAGCGGCGGCGGCGGGTCGTCAAAGGCCCGTCGCTGGTGGCCCTGGGTGCGCCGCGGCCTGACGCTGCTGTTCTTCGTCGCCGTGGTCGTGTTGCTGTTCCGGTTCGGCAGCGCCGTCGAGTGGAGCGAGGTCTGGAGCACGGCGCGCGCCAATCCGCCGCAGACCCTGCTGCTGGCGGCGCTGCTGGCCGTCGTCAGCCACGCGCTGGTCTCGTCCTACGACCTGATCGGGCGCCATGTCACCGGTCACGGCCTGTCGGTCGCACGGACCTGGTCCGTGGCATGGGTGTCGTATGCGTTCAACCTGAACCTGGGCGCGCTGGTCGGCGGCGCGGGATTTCGCTGGCGCCTGTATTCGCGTTCGGGCCTGGATGCCGGCGTGATCGCGCAGGTCTACGGCCTGAGCGTGGTGACCAACTGGCTGGCCTACGTGGTGCTGCTCGGCGCGGCGCTGCTCTGGGCGCCGATCGACCTGCCGCCGGACTGGCAGATCGGGCGACAGGGGCTGGTGGCGATCGGCGCCGTGCTGCCGCTGCTCGCCGCTGCCTACGTGCTGGCCTGCGCCTGCGCCAGCCGGCGTCGCTGGGAATGGCGCGGCCACGTGTTCGTCCTGCCGTCGGGTCGGGTCGCGGCGGTGCAGCTGGTGTTGTCGGCGATCAACTGGCTGGTGATCTCGGCGGTGTTGTACACCTTGCTGGGCGGCAGGATCGACTACACGCTGGTGCTGGGCGCGACCTTGCTGGCCGCGGTGGCCGGCGCACTCACCCACGTGCCGGCCGGCCTGGGCGTGCTCGAGGCCGTGTTCGTCGCGCTGCTGGGCTCGCAGATGGCGCAAAGCGAGATCCTGGCCGCCTTGCTCACCTACCGGGGCCTGTATTACATCGGGCCCTTGTTGCTGGCGCTGGTCACCTATACCATCACCGAGGTTCGGCTGCGCCGGGCCGGCACCGAGCCGGCCGGCGCGCCGGGTTGAAATCCCGCCGACGAAAACACCACCGATGCCAGACGCCGGATTCCATCTCGATGCCGTGCTCGCGCGCTTGACCGAGGTGGGTTACCGGCTGGCGGCGGGCCTGCCCCTGTTGCTGCTGGCGATGCTGATCGTCTGGCTGGCCTGGTTGTTCGGCACCTGGTTGTCGCGGCGGGCGGCGTTCGAGCACCTGGTGCGCAGCAACGCCTTTCTGCGCGACCTGGCGCGCACCACGGTGCGCACCGTCGTCGTGGGCCTGGGCGTGCTCGCGGCACTGGCGCTCATGGACGCCACCGCACTGGTCGGCGCCGTGCTGGGCACGGCCGGCGTGATGGGGCTGGCCCTGGGTTTTGCGTTCAAGGAAACACTGGAGAACTACCTGGCCGGCATCCTGATGAGCCTGCGCCAGCCGTTTGCGCCGCGGGACCATCTGGTCATCGACGGCCACGAGGGGATCGTCATCGCGATGAACGCGCGCGCGACCATCCTGATGACGCCCGACGGCAATCACCTGCGCCTGCCCAACGCGCGGGTGTTTCGCAGCGTGATGCTCAACTACACGCGCAATCCGAGCCGGCGCTTCGAGTTCGACGTCGGCGTGGGTGTGGGCGAGGACCTGGTGCTGGCGCAGTCCATCGGCACCGACACCTTGCGCGCGCTTGATGGCGTGCTGGACGATCCGCCCGCGCGGGCCCATATCAGCGCGCTGGGGGACTCCAACGTGCAGCTGCGTTTCCACGCCTGGGTCGACCAGCGCAGCCACGACTTCTTGATGGTCAAGAGCGAGGCCATTCGCACCGTCAAGCTCGCGCTCGAACGCGCCGGCATGGACATGCCCGAGCCGATCTACCGCGTCCAGATCACCGAGCGCGTCGGCGCGCCGGCCGACGTGCCGGCGCCCGATGCCGATGCGCGGGCCGGCCGCGCCGCGGCGACCACCGCCGTGGACACGCGCGCCCACAGCGACCTGCAGGGCCAGATCGCGCACGATCCGCGCGCCGACGCGTCGGCCGACCTGCTCGACCCGGCCGCGCCCAAGGAATAGACCGATGGCACGGCGCGGCTTCGCACATCACCCACCGAAACGCAGGAGCTGCGCATGGCCTTGACGGACTGGTCGAAGAGCCATGTGTTGTTCGTGCTGCGCCGGCTGCGCGAACGCCTGTGGGCGCGGCCGCTGGTCATGTGCGTGTTGTCGATCGCCGCGGTGTTCTGCGCCACGCTGGCCGACCGGTTCGCGCCCGCGAAATTCCTGCCGCGGATCCAGGCGGACTCGCTCGAGAGCCTGCTGACGATCCAGGCCTCGAGCATGATGGTGATCGCCACGTTCGCCGTGGCCTCGATGGTGTCGGCCTATGCCTCGGCCAGCACGGCCGCAACGCCGCGCGCGTTTGCGCTGGTCGTGGCCGACGACGTGTCGCAGAACGCGTTGTCGACGTTCATCGGCGCCTTCATCTTCAGCATCGTGGCGCTGACCGCATCGCAGAACGGATTCTTCGACCGCGCCGGCATGTTCACCTTGTTCGCGCTGACCCTGTTCGTGTTCGCGGTCGTGATCCTGACCTTCGTGCGCTGGGTCGACCGCATCGCGCGGCTCGGTCGCATGGGCAGCACCATCGAAGCGGTGGAGCGCGCCACGGCCCGGGCGATGCGCCGGCGCAGCTGCCAGCCCCTGCTCGGCGGAGTCCCGGTGCGACCGCTGCAGGCCCGTGGCGAAGCCATCCTGGCGCGCCGGGTCGGCTACGTGCAGCATGTCGACGTGGAGGCCTTGCAGGCCTGTACGGAACGTTCGCAGGCACGGGTCCAGGTGGTCGCCTTGCCCGGTACCTTCGCCGCGCCCGGCGTGGCGCTGGCCTACCTGCAGTTGCCGCCCGGTGCGCCGGACGACGTCGATCGCGAACGGCTGGCCGGGGCCTTCCTGATCGGCAACCAGCGCCAGTTCGACGACGACCCGCGTTTCGGCCTGGTCGTGTTGTCGCAGATCGCCGGGCGCGCCTTGTCGCCGGGGGTGAACGACCCGGGCACCGCCATCGACGTCATCGGCACCCTGGTGCGGCTGTTCGCGCAGTGGGCGGAACCCGTGGCCACCGTCGATGCGGCGGCCGGCGCCAACAACCGCGTGGAAGTGCCGGCACTGGCCGTCCAGGACATGTTCGACGACGCGTTCACGTCGCTGGCACGTGATGGCGCCGGCTCGATCGAAGTGGCGATCCGCCTGCAAAAGGCCTTTCATTCGCTGGCCCGGCTCGACGATGCGCCGATCCAGCTGGCGGCCGGCCTGCACGCGCGCACGGCGCTGGAGCGCGCGCGGCTGGCACTGGCGTTGCCGCAGGACGTCACCACGCTCGAGTCGGTCGCCGCCGACGGGCTGGAGCAGGCCGACGCCGCGGACGCACCCGTCAAGGCTTGAAGGCCGGGCCTTGCGGGCGCAGCCGCAGTCCCGGCGGCAGCCGGGTCCAGGCGAACTCGCTCGGATCGTGGATCATCGGCCCGGGTGACTTGGCCACCAGGATCTCCTGCGCGATCGGCGTGAAGTCGGCCCGAAAGTGCACCGAGCTCTTGTTCACGAGCACGCCTTGTTCGGTCGGCTCGATGCCGACGAAACGATACAACTCCTGGTCGGCCAGCTGGGTCTTGATGCTGACCACGACCACCCGCACGCCTTCGATGGACAGGCACGCGGACGGTCCGAGGTGCATGGTCGCACCCCGCGAGTACGGGCCCGTGCACACGACCTTGCCCTCGGACAGCCGCTCGACGCGAAAGCCGCCCTGCAGCGGCGCATCACCCCGGATGCCGGACCTGCCGCCCAGCGCCAGCGTGATCGTCGCGCCCGGGCCGGCGCGGTGCGCGGCCTGCGCCGCGTCGGCATCGGCCAGCAGTCCCAGTGCCGCGCCACGCCCGGTGTGGCCGGCGCCGTGCTCCAGCAGCGCGCGCAGCATGCCGGTGGTGTCGGACTCGCCGCCGGCGCCGGGGTTGTCCTGGGTGTCGGCGATCACCACCGGTCGGGAGGACCGGGCGGCCACGGCCAGGGCCTTGCGCACCGCGGCATCGGCGTCGTAGACCGGTGCGTCGAAGTCCGCCTCGTGTCCGGCCACCAGCCGCTCCAGCGTCTGCACCGCCTGCTGCGCCGCCGCGTCGCTGCTGCCGTAGGCGAACACGACCGGTCCGCATTCCGGGAAATCGGCCGCCGGGAAACCGGGGGTG
>JBFIDI010000290.1:0-7479 GCA_041581405.1 Burkholderiaceae bacterium | reverse complement strand
GGCGGCGCGCGAGCTCAGTCCCTTGTTGTGAGTCGTCCGGGATCCGGCGCGTGTGGCACCGGCACCGGCTGCCGGTGCCGCGAGCCGCGGATCCGCCGCCGCGCAACGCCGCCGGCGCTCGCGTGTGCAGCGTGTCGTCAGGCGATCTCGGCCGACAGCAGGCAGCCGAACTCGCGCGCGAAGTCGACCGACACGCGGGCATGGACCGCACCTTGCTTGTCGAAGAACTTCTGCTTGCCGGATACGGCAAACACGCCTTCGTGCCAGATGTTGGGATGGATGTACAGGCCTTGTGTGCCGTCGAAGCGAAAACAGGTGAACTTGTCCGGCATGATGTCGTCGCCGGGCAGCGCCAGGGGCACCAGGAAGGGCTCCTTCTGCTGCGGGAAAAACAGCTGGCCGCCGTCCGGATGGTAGTTGGCGTGCCACAGCAACATGCGTTTGGGTGGGCGCTGGTGGTCTTCACGCGCCACGTCCGGCGGCTCGGCATAGGCCAGGATGTAATGGCCGCCGATCGCATCGTTGCGGCCGTACAGCACGTCGCCCTTCCATTCGCTGACGAAGATGCCTTCGGAGGTTCCGCCTTCGCGTCCGGTGTCGGGATCGACCGGTCGCCAGCCGGTGGCGGGCCAATGCGTGATCTCGACCAGCACGTTGTCGGGATTGGTCACCAGACGGCCATACCCTTCCAGGTTCTCGGCGGTGGCATCGACGACCGGCATCGGGACGATGCGCAGGTCGGCGGGCAGTTCGGGGTTCAGGTAGTCGATAGCGGGTGTCATGGCGATTGCCGCCGGGCACCGGCGGTCTGCGGGTAAAGCGGCAGTTTACCGCTCGCGGACGACGGCTTGCGTCGTTCGCCCCAACGCCAGCACGAGCGCGGCCACGCACGAGGCCATCGAGACCAGTTGCAGCGGTCCGAGGGGCTCTCCATGCACGATGGCGCCGGAGATCATGGCCACGACCGGCACCATCACCGAGGACAGGCCGGCGACGTTGGCCGGCAGCAGGCCGACGATGGCGAACCAGCATACGTTGCCGATACACATCGGGATCAGCGTGATCCAGGCGATCACCGCGACGGACTGCCAGCTCGGCATGAACCACGGGCTGTCGGCGATCGCCAGCGCGACGATGCTGATCGGAATCGAACCGAGCACCAGCTGCCAGCCGGTCAGCACCAGCACCGGCACCTGCACGTTGCCGCGCTTGAGGATCAAGGTGCCGATGGCCCAGCCGATCGCCGACAGCAGTCCGGTGGCCAGGCCCAGCGGCGCCGCCGCATAGGCCTGGAAGCTGGGCACCATCAGCAGCGTGACGCCGATGCCGCCCAGCACGATGGCCAGCAGCAGCCGCGGACTGAGCCGTTCGCCCAGCACGGCCCAGGCGATCAGCGCGCCCCACAACGGCATCGTGAAGCCCAGCACGGCCGCCTGGCCGGACGGAATCAGCACCGCGGCGTAGGTGCTGGCCACGTTCCAGATCACCAGGTACAGGAAGGTGGCCAGTGCCACGGTCTTCCAGTAGCGCCGGCCGATGACCAGCGAATGTCCGCGCATGCGGGCGAACAGCAGCAGGGTCGTGCCCGCGCCCAGCATGGCGATGCCGCGGAAGGTCCAGATCGAGATCTCGCGCACGGCCAGCGGGAACAGCGGCCAGTTCGTGCCCCACACCAGGGTCAGCGCGACCAGCATGAACAGGGCGCGGCGGGGGATGGGGGCGGACGCGGTGGCGGAGGAACTGGACATCGGGCGGGCAACGGGCGTGTGGGGGGCGTGTCCGGGCCGGACACGCAACACGCGCATTGTCAGCGCGAACCGCAGGCGCCGCTGTCGCCGCCGCAGGGTCGGGGCCGCCAGGCTCCCCGGCCCCGGGGCGTCCCGGGGCCCGTCAGTGCTTCACATGCGTGTCGAAAAACGCCATCGTGCGGTTCCACGCGTGTTCGGCCAGCGCGGCGTCGTACCGGAGCATCGCCAGGCCCTTGCTGTCGGCCTCCTCGTTGGCGAACGCGTGTTTGGCCGGATAACGGTGGAACTCGAACTGCACCCGGGCCGCCTTCAGTTTTTCTTCCAGTTCGTCGACCTTGGCGATCGGGAAGGCCTCGTCTTCGAGCGCGAAGTGCGCCATCAGCGGAGCCTTGATCTTGCCCGCGTCGATGTATTCGAGCGGAGGGTAGCCGTACCAGACCACGCCGGCGTCCATGTCCGGCACGAACACGGCTGCGAGCAAGGTCAGCGCCCCGCCCATGCAAAAGCCGGTCACGCCGACCTTGGCACTGCCGCCGGACTTCAGGTGTGCGACCGCCCCGGCGATGTCCTGGCTGGCGGCGTCGGCGAAATCGAGCCCATCCATCAGGTGCTGGGCCTCCTCGGCCTTCAGGCCGAGCTTGCCGCGGTACAGGTCCGGCACCAGCGCCCGGTAGCCGGCGGCGGCCAGACGGTCGGCCACGCCGCGGATCTGGTCGTTCAGGCCCCACCATTCCTGGATCACGACGATGCCGGGGGCGTTCTTGCCGCCGCCGGCCGGTTCGGCCAGGTAACCGTCGACGTCCTTGCCGTCGGGACGTTTGAAGCTGATCGTGCTGCCCATGGGATCTCCTTGTCGTTGCATAGGACGCTGGCCGCGGATGCCGCAGCCTCGCGGCGTCGATGCGGCAACCATAACGCGTCATCGTGGCCCGTGCAATGGCCGCTACACTGTTTGCAGCCTGCGCGGCGCACCGTGGCGCGGGCGCACGTCCCAGGGGAACCGATGGATGTCGAGAAAAACAACGCCGGTCGCATCATCTCCGACCGCCGCAGCGGGGTTGTCGCGGTGCGGCTGCCGCGACGGCGCGCCGGCGGTGTCGCCACACCCGGCCAGGACATGTGATGGCGGGTGACAAGCGCGTCGCTGCGGTGCACGAGCGCCCGCCGGCCGAACGCCTGGCCCGCCTTCACCAGCGCCTCATACGGCCATCGACCGAACCTGCGCTGTGCCGCGTGGTTGCGGCGGAGGCGGCCGGCCTGCTGGGTGCGCAACGCGTGATGCTGGTGTTGCAGCCCGATGCGACGACGAAGCAGGTCGCTGCCGCGCGATTGCCCCGGGGCGAGCGGTCCCGCGTGTTGCTGGCGCTGGTCGCTCCCTGGCTGGACGAGGCGCGCCGCAATACGGTGGGGCGCCTGCGCCACGGGCCCGACGGCGCGGCCGCGGTCGACCAGCGGTCGTGCCTGGTCGTACCGCTGCAGGCGTCCGATGGCGTACTGGGTTGCATCTATGCCGACGTCGACGGCGACCATGGACGCTTCGACGACGCCGACCTCCGGTCGCTCGTGCTGCTGGCCGGCCAGGCGGCGCTCGCGATCCAGAACCAGCGTCTGGCGCGGCAGACACGGCAGGCGCATCAACGCCAGCAGGCGACCGCCGACATCCTGCACGTGATCAGCGCGTCGCCGACCAGCCTGCTTCCGGTGTTCGAGGCCGTCACCGCAACCGCGGTGCGGCTGCTGTCGGCGACCACGGCGTCGGTGCTGCTGCGCGAGGGGGACGGTTTCTCGATGGTGGCGATGAACCGCCAGGGCCAGAACGTGGCCGTGCCCGCGCGCACGACGGTGCGCCGCATCGACCCGCAGGCGAATTTCCCGTCCCATGTCTTCACCAGTGGCGAGCCGCTGCATGTGCCCGACTGGTCGGCCATCGCATTGCCGCCCGACGAACACGTGGTGTACCGGAACTACGCCATCCGTTCGTCGCTGATGATGCCCTTGCTGCGCGGCGGCGCATGTATCGCGGTGCTGGTGGTCGCGCATGTGGACGCGCACGCCTTCGATGCCGGCGACATCGCGCTGGTGCGTGCGTTCGCGGACCAGGCGGCGATCGCGATCGAGAACGCGCGCTTGTTCAACGAGACGCAGGAGGCCTTGCAACGCCAGACGGCCAGCGCCGACATCCTGCGCGCCATCAGCGGGTCGCCGACCGACGTGCAACCGGTGTTCGATGCGATCACGGCCGCGGTCTGCCGGCTGCTGTCGGTGCAGGGTGCCTATGCCTTCCTGCGCAAGGGCGACGGCTTCGCCATCGTCTCGCACAGCACGAACGGGCGCACGGACCCGCGACCGGCCTCAATGGATGTGTATCCGATCGATGCCGAGGGCGACTTTCCGTCCTGGGTGCTGGTGCACAAGCGCATGCTGCACATCCCGGACTGGTCGGCGATCGAACTGCCGCCGCACGAGCGGGCGGTCTACGAGAAGACCGGTACGCGCTCGTCGTTGTCGTTGCCGTTGATGCGGGGCGACGAATGCATCGGCGCGCTGGCAGTCGGCAACGACGCGCCGCACCGGTTCACCGACCAGGAGATCGCGCTGATGCGCAGTTTCGTCGACCAGGCGATGATCGCGATCGAGAACGTGCGGCTGTTCAACGAGACGCAGCAGGCGCTGGAGCGCCAGACCGCGTCCGCGAACATCCTGCGCGTCATCAGCGGCTCGCCGACGGACGAGCAGCCGGTTTTCGACGCTATCGTCGGCACCGCGGTGCGCCTGCTCGGCTGCGACCTGGCCTTCGTGCAGCGCGTCGATGGCGATACCTATTCGGTCGCTGCGGGGGCCACGCCAGACGGTCCGGTTTCGGCGCCGCTGCTGTCCTCCGTCCCGGTCGATGCCCGGGCCAATTTCCCGTCGCGGGCGATCCTGGGCAAGACGCTGGTGCATGTTCCCGATTGGTCGGCCGTGGAACTGCCCGCGCATGAACACGACCGGCACCAGAAACTGGGCATCCACGCCTCGCTGCACCTGCCGCTGCTGCGCGGCGATGTGGTGCTGGGCGTGCTGACGCTGGCCTGCCAGCGGCCGCGGACCTTCACGGACAAGGAGATCGCGCTGGCGCGTTCGTTCTGCGACCAGGCGATGATCGCGATCGAGAATGCGCGGCTGTTCCGGGAAACCACGGAATCGCTGGAGCGCCAGACCGCGACGGCCGAGATCCTGAAGGTCATCGCCGGTTCGCCCGATGACGTGCAGCCGGTGTTCGACGTCATCGCGGCCAGTTCGAACCGGCTGCTGGGCGGCTTCTCGACCATGGTGGTGCGCATCACGGACGACATGCTGCACCTGGTGGCGCTGACGCCGACCACGGCCGAAGGCGACGCCGCGCTGCGTTCGTTTTTTCCGTCCCGGATGACACAGTCCGGTGTCGATGAAGCGATCCGCAATGGCGAGATCGTGCAGATCGACGATGCGTCGACCCAGGACGGCGTGCCCGAGGAACTGCGCCAGGTGGCGCAGGCGCGCGGTTGGCGCAGCGCGGTGTTCTGTCCGCTCGTTCGCGGTACGCAATCCATCGGCATGATCAGCGTCTCGCGGCGCGAGCCGGGGAGCTTCTCGCCACACCAGGTCCAGTTGCTGCAGACCTTTGCCGACCAGGCCGTGATCGCGATCGAGAACGTGCGCCTGTTCAACGAGACCAAGGAGGCGCTGGAGCAGCAGACCGCGACCTCCGACGTGCTGCAGGTCATCTCGCGCTCGACCTTCGACCTGGAGCCGGTGTTCCGCACCCTGGTCGAGAGCGCGGTGCGGCTGTGCGGCGCGCAGACCGGGATGATCTTTCGCCAGCAAGGTGGCTTGATGCACCTGGCTGCGTCCGAGTGTGCCAACGTCGCCTTCATCGATTACGACAAGGCCCATCCGATCGCGCCGGGCCGGGGCGCCATCACCGGCCGCGCGGCGCTCGAAGCGAGCACCATCCACGTGCTGGACGTCCAGCAGGATCCGGAGTATTCCTACGGCGGCCTGGCGCTCGAACGTTATCGTTCCATCGTCGCGGTACCGCTGCTGCGCGACGGCAAGCCGATCGGCGTATTCGCGCTCTGGCGCCACCATGTCGAGGCCTTTACGCCGCGCCAGATTGCGCTGGTGGAAACCTTCGCCGACCAGGCGGTGATCGCGATCGAGAACGTGCGGCTGTTCAACGAGACGCAGGAGGCACTGGAACGCCAGACCGCGACCGCCGAGATTCTCAACGTCATCGCCAGCTCGCCCGAGGACGTGCAGCCGGTTCTCGATGCCATCGTGCACAGCGCCCGCAAGTTGATCGGCGGCTTTTCGGCGACCTTGTTGAGACGCGTCGGCGATGATGTCCATTTGGCGGCCTATACCAGGACCACCGAAGAGAGTGACCACGAGTTGATGTCGTTCTTCCCGGCGCCGCTCGGCTCGGATTCGTTGTACCAACCGCTGATCACCGGCCAGCCGAACATTGTCGAAGACATCGAAACCGACAAAGACATCTCCGATGATCTGCGCAATCTGGCGCGCAGCCGGGGCTGGCGAAGCCAGATCCTGGTGCCGCTGCTGCACGAGGGGGCTGCGATCGGCGTCATCAGTGTCACGCGCAGGGAAGCGGGGACTTTCTCGGAATACCAGTTCGGCCTGCTGCGCACCTTCGCCGACCAGGCGGTGATCGCGATCCAGAACACCCGGCTGTTCAACGACACGAAGGAGGCGCTGGAGCAGCAGACGGCGACGGCCGAGGTGCTCGAGGTGATCAGCGGTTCGGTGGCCGACACCAAGCCGGTTTTCGACAAGATTCTGACGAGTTGCGAGAAGTTGTTCAGCAGTTCGGAGCAAGGCATCGTGCTTGTCGGCGACGACGGTTTTGTCGAACTGGCGGCGCACCATGGCCCTGCGTTGCCGGCGCTGCAGGCCTACTACGGCGCCGGCGTTCCTGCCGCGTCGTACGAAGCCGGCATCCTGCGCGGCAAGCCGATCCATGTCGTCGATGCGCTCGACCCCGCGACCATTCGCGACGTGCGTGCAGTGGCGCAATGCCTGAACGAGCCGCCGCTGTCGCTCGGACCGTATTCGCAGGTCCTGGCGCCCATGGCGTGGGAAGGCCGTGCCGTGGGTTTTCTCTACGCCATCCGCATGCCTGCCAGCGGCTTCGGCGCCAAGGAGATTGCGCTGCTCGAGACCTTCGCCGACCAGGCGGTGATCGCGATACAGAATGCGCGGATGTTCCGCGAGACGCAGGAGGCGCGCGCGGCGGCCGAGGCCGCCAACGCGGCCAAGAGCGCTTTCCTGGCCACGATGAGCCACGAGATCCGCACGCCGATGAACGCGGTGATCGGCATGAGCGGCTTGTTGCTGGACACGCCGCTCAACGACGAGCAGCGCGATTTCGCGTCGACGATCCGCGACTCGGGCGACGCGCTGCTGACCATCATCAACGACATCCTGGATTTCTCCAAGATCGAGGCCGGCCGCATGGACATCGAGGCGCATCCGTTCGATGTGCGCGAATGTGTCGAGGCGGCGCTGGCGGGCGTTCAGGCCCGACTGCAGCAGCAGTTCGGTCATCCCCAGCACCCCGTTTATGGGGGTGCGGATCTCGTGGCTCATGGTGGCGAGGAACTCGCTCTTGGCCCGGTCGGCCTGCTCGGCGGCGTCCCGCTCCGCGCGGGCCTTTTCCGATTGCAGCTCGGCCCGGGCCACTCGCCGCAGG
>JBFIDI010000289.1:0-7500 GCA_041581405.1 Burkholderiaceae bacterium | reverse complement strand
TCGCTGCCGGGGATCACGCCGTCGCTGACCAGGAAGGCGGTGGCGCGGATATGGTCGGCAATCACCTTGAGCGAGTTGTTGCCCAGGTCGCCGCAGCCGGTCTCGCGCGCCGCGGCGGCGATCAGCGCGGTGAACAGGTCGATCTCGTAGTTGCTGTGCCGGTGCTGCAGGATCGCGGCCAGCCGTTCCAGGCCCATGCCGGTGTCGACACACGGCGCCGGCAGCTTGACCAGGCTGCCGTCGGCCTGCATGTCGAACTGCATGAACACGTGGTTCCAGATCTCGATGAAGCGGTCGCCGTCCTCGCCCGGGCTGCCGGGCGGGCCGCCGGGGATCTCCGGTCCGTGGTCGTAGAAGATCTCGCTGCACGGGCCGCAGGGGCCGGTATCGGCCATCATCCAGAAGTTGTCCGACGCGTATTTCCGGCCCTTGTTGTCGCCGATGCGGATCACGCGGTCTGGCGGCAGGCCGATCTCCTGGGTCCAGATGTCGTAGGCCTCATCGTCGTCGATGTAGACCGTGGCCAGCAGCCGCTCGGGCGGCAGCTTGTAGACCTGGGTCAGCAGTTCCCAGCCCCACTTCAGGCTGTCGCGCTTGAAGTAGTCCCCGAAGCTCCAGTTGCCCAGCATCTCGAAGAAGGTGTGGTGGCGGGCGGTGTAACCCACGTTCTCCAGGTCGTTGTGCTTGCCGCCGGCGCGCAGGCAGGCCTGGACCGAGGCGGCACGCACGTAGGAACGCTTGTCGGTGCCCAGGAACACGTCCTTG
This sequence comes from Burkholderiaceae bacterium, assembly GCA_041581405.1. Taxonomy (GTDB): domain Bacteria; phylum Pseudomonadota; class Gammaproteobacteria; order Burkholderiales; family Burkholderiaceae_C; genus CAISIP01. The sequence goes on along the minus strand of JBFIDI010000289.1, from coordinate 6,735 downwards.
AACTGCACCATGCCCGAGTTGGTGAACATCAGCGTCGGGTCGTTGCCGGGCACCAGCGGACTCGACGCCACCACGGTATGGCCCTTGGAGGCGAAGAAGTCCAGGAAGATCTGGCGGATGTCGGCGACGGAGACGTTGCGGGTCATGGTGGTGGGTCGTGGTGAAAACAGGAAATCCGCGCTGCTGCCAGGCGGCAATAGGCGCTATTTTCGCAAACTGGCGCAGGCCACTGGAAACCGGGGTCGAACCAGCACCACCACCGCCGGCGGCCCCGCTCCCGGCATGGACCCACCGGATGCCCGAGCGCAGACATGGCGCGCCCGCGGACGCGTTCGTTCCTCCGTGCAGATGGATGTCAGACAAATCCCGAATGCGCGGGAAATCCCTGCCAACAACCTGCGACAGAACGCAATACGAACGAGTAACACCATGTTAAGGTGAATTCACACAAGTTCCAAACAGGAGGAGTCAACCGTGCCATTCAAAATCGTCATCGGCCTGGACGGCAATCCGACCGGAGATCGGGCCCTGGCCCACGCCAAGAAGATGGCCAAGCTGATCAAGCCATCCGAGCTGATCGTGGTCCATGTGATCGAGTGGTCGCCCTATTCCTTCCAGACACCGGAAGAAAACGCGGCACGCCACAAGCAGCGCAAGGAAGAACTTGCGGCCGCCACCGCACGCATCACCGATCCCGCCGTCGCGGACCTGACCAAGGAAGGATTCAAGGCCAGCGGCGTGGTCCGGCACGGCGACGTCGCCGACATCCTGAACACGATCGCCGTCGATACGGGAGCCGAACAGATCATCGTCGCGCGCACCTCCGAAGGCGGGCTGGTGCAACGCATCTTCGGGTCGTCGACCGTCAAGCTCGTGACACATGCCAGCGTGCCTGTGACCGTCGTGGTCTGAGGGCGCACAGGATGAAGTCACTCCATACCCCATCCCTGTCCGCACTGTCGGCACTGGCCGCCGCACCGGCGGCGTTCGCGCAGGAAGCGCCATCCATCGACCAGAAGGTCAACGCGGCATTCGCGTCCCTCACCGGCCCGTTCGTCAACCTGATCTTCGCGCCCATCCCCGGCACCGACTTTCCGTGGATCGTGATGTGGCTGGTGATCGCGGCGTCGGTCTTCTCGGTGTATTTCGGATTCATCCAGTTCCGCTCCTTCATGCTGTCGATCAGCATCGTCAAGGGCGACTATTCCGACCCCAAGGACGCGGGTGAAGTCAGCCACTTCCAGGCGCTGACCACGGCACTCTCCGGAACCGTGGGCCTGGGCAATATCGCCGGCGTGGCCGTGGCCGTGGGCATCGGCGGGCCGGGCGCCACGTTCTGGATGATCCTGGCCGGCCTGCTGGGCATGGCGTCCAAGTTCACGGAATGCACGCTGGGCGTCAAGTACCGCAACGAATACGACGACGGCACGGTGTCCGGCGGTCCGATGTATTACCTGTCCAAGGGTTTCTCCGAGCGCGGCCTGCCGGGCGGAAAGTTCCTGGCGATCGCCTTTTCGATCTTCTGCATTCTCGGCGCGCTGGGCGGGGGCAACATGTTCCAGGCCAACCAGGCGCACCAGCAGCTGGCCGGCGTGTTCGGCGACTACCCTGGCTGGATCACCGGCATCGTCTTTGCCGGCGTCGTCTTCGCCGTGATCGTCGGTGGGATCAAGTCGATTGCGCGGGTGACCGAAAAGGTCGTGCCGTTCATGGGGATCATCTATGTCGGCGCGGGCCTCATCATCCTGTTGACCAACTACGACAAGATCGGCTGGGCGTTCGGCCAGATCTTCGAGGGAGCGTTCACCGGTCTGGGCGTGGCCGGCGGCATGGTCGGCGCGCTGATCCAGGGCTTCAAGCGGGCAGCCTTTTCGAACGAAGCCGGCGTCGGCTCCGCCGCGATCGCCCACTCGGCGGTGCGCACCAGCGAACCGATCACCGAGGGCCTGGTGTCGCTGCTCGAGCCCTTCATCGACACGGTCGTGATCTGCACGATGACGGCCCTGGTCATCGTGATCACCGGCCAGCTGATGCTCGACCCGGCGACGGGCCAATACCTGACGGAAGCCGGCAGGATCCAGACCATCGGCGATACGTCCGGCGTGGGACTGACCTCCGCGGCCTTTGCCAGTGCCTTCGGCTGGTTCCCCTACCTGCTGGCGGTCGCCGTGATCCTGTTCGCCTTCTCGACCATGATCTCCTGGTCCTACTACGGCCTGAAGGCCTGGACCTACCTGTTCGGCGAAGGCAAGACGACCGAACTGGTGTTCAAGCTGATGTTCTGCCTGTTCGTCGTCATCGGTGCGGCGGCCAACCTCGGCCCGGTCATCGACTTCTCGGATGCGGCCATCTTCGCGATGGCGGTCGTGAACATCACCGGCCTGTATTTCCTGATGCCGATCGTGAAGCGCGAGCTCGACTCCTTCATGGAACGGATCCGCTCCGGCGAAATCAGGAAGTTCAAGAACTGAGCACCGCGGCCAGGCCCGCTGCAACGGGCCCGGACGCATCGAGACAGGGCGGCTTGCGGGCCGCCCTTTTCCATCTTGGATACCGGGCGATCGCATCGCCACGGCTGTGTTGCACCGCCCGCAGGCGCCATGCCCGGGTGCGCAGACCCATGCCCGACGTGGCGATCCGCTGGTCATAATTCCCTGGCGCACGTCGTCACCACCCGGAGGGCAGGGCCATGTTATCCGCACCGCAGATCGCGCAGTACCATGCCGACGGCTTCGTCGTCGTGCCCGGCATCGTCGATGCGTTTACCGTCGACGCATTGCGCGCGGCCACCGAACGCATCGTCGCCGGCGCCGCGAACGTCGACCGCCACGACGCGGTCTACGACCTCGAACCCGGTCACAGCCGCGCCGCGCCACGGGTGCGCCGGATCAAGAACCCCGAACGCGTCGACCCGGTGTTCGCCACGCTGGCCCGCCACCCGGGCATCACCGGCTGCCTGCAGCAACTGTGGGAGGGGCGCGGCGTGCGTTTCGACATCTCCAAGCTCAACATGAAGTCGGCCGGTTTCGGCTCGCCGGTCGAGTGGCACCAGGACTGGGCCTTCTACCCGCATACCAACGACGACCTGGCGGCGGTCGGCGTGATGCTCGACGACATCACGCCCGACAACGGCCCGATGCAGGTCGTGCCCGGCTCGCACCGCGGGCCGGTGTTCGACCATCACGCCGACGGCTACTTCTGCGGCGCCATCGACGCGCTGACGCCCGGCCTGCGGCTGGCATCGGCCCGCCCCTGCCTGGGCCGCGCCGGCGACATCACGATCCACCATGTGCGCGCCGTGCACGGCTCGGCGCCCAACAGTTCGGGCGCGCCGCGCCGCTTCCTGCTGCTGCAATACCGCTGCGCCGACGCCTGGCCGCTGGTCACGCAGCCGGCGAGCTGGGACGACTGGCATGCCGCGCTGGTTGCCGGCGACGAGACACTCGAGCCGCGCACCGCCGCGGTACCGGTGCGGCTGCCGTTTCCGCCGGCGCGCCGGCAGGGATCGATCTACGAGAGCCAGAGCGACGTGAAGAACCGGTACTTCGCCGAGCGGTGAACACACACGCGGCCCGTGCAGGTCGGCGTCACAGGATGAAGTCGGTCGACAGGAAGCGCGACGATCGCTTGCCGAGGATGGTGCGCACGATGCGCCGGTTGTCTTCGCTGGCCTTGGCCGCCACCAGCGTGCGGATCGTGAACACGCGCAGCGCGTCCGACACCGACAAGGTGCCTTCGGCCGAATCCTTGCGCCCGGTGAACGGGAAGCGGTCGGGGCCGCGCTGGCACTGGCTGTTGATGTTGACCCGGCAGACCTGGTTCACCAGCGGATCGATCAGTGCGGCAAGGGTGTCGGGATCCTCGCCGAACACGCTGATCTGCTGGCCGTAGTCGGACGCGACGACATAGGACAGCGGCTCGTCGATGGCGTCGAAACGCACCACCGGCACGATCGGGCCGAACTGCTCCTCGGTGTACAGGCGCATGCCCGGCGCGACCCGGTCCACCACCGCCGGCGCCACGAAACTGCCATACACGCCACCGCCGCCGGCATTGACCACGACCGCACCGCGGGAGCGCGCGTCGTCGAGCAATTGCGCCAGGCTGGCGGTCTTGCCGGGTTCGGGCAAGGGCGTGACTTGTACGCCCGGCTCCCAGGGCAGGCCGGCCGCCAGCGCGTCCACCGCCGTGGCCAGCCGCTCCACGAACGCGTCGGCGATGCGCGTGTGCACGAACAGGATCTTCAGCGCCGTGCAGCGCTGGCCGTTGAACGACAACGCGCCCAGCACGCATTCGCGCACCGCCAGGTCCAGGTTGGCATCGGGCAGCACGATGGCGGGGTTCTTGGCCTCGAGCCCGAGCACGCAGCGCAGCCGGTGCGGCCGCGGATGCTGGCGGCGCAGCAGGTCGGCCACACGGCTGCTGCCGATGAAGGCCAGCACGTCGATGCGCCCCGACTGCATCAGCGGCCCGACGACCTCGGCGCCGTCGCCGTAGACGGTGTTGACGACGCCGGCGGGAAAGGCGTCGCAAAACGCCTGCAGCAGCGGCTGGTGCAGCAACACGCCGAGCTTGGGCGGCTTGAAGATCACCGCATTGCCCATGATCAGCGCCGGAATCAGCGTCGTGAAGGTCTCGTTGAGCGGGTAGTTGTACGGCCCCATGCACAACACCACGCCCAGCGGCGCCCGCCGGATCTGCGCCAGCACGCCCTGCTCGATCTGCAGCCGCGACGCGGCGCGGTCCAGGTCCTTCAGCGCGTCGATGGTGTCGGCGATGTATTCGACGGTGCGGTCGAACTCCTTCTCGGCGTCGGGCAGCGTCTTGCCGATCTCCCACATCAGCCGGCGCACCACCTCGTCGCGACAGGCCTGCATGCGCACGACGAAGACCTGCACCTGCGCGATGCGCTGCTCGACCGACATCGTCGGCCAGGCGCCACGGCCGTGGTCATAGGCGCGGCTGGCGGCATCGAGCGCCTGCATCGCCTCGGCCGTGGTCAGCAGCGGATAACTGCCGATCCGGCGCGGCTGCATCGCGCCGTCGGGGCCGGCCTCGCACACCGGCGAGAACACGTCCTGGCGGGGCCCGGCCCACTGGCGCAAGGCGCCGTCGCACAGGTAGTCGCATTGCTCGATCGATGCGCCCAGCCGGTAAGGTGCCGGCGCCGCGTCGGCGCCGGCAAAGACCGCGGACAAGGGTCGGGTAATCATGCTTCTGCCTCCACCGCGCCCGTCGCGCGCGGCTGCCACTACCCTAGCACATGGCCAGCCCGAATCGGGTTGCAGCCCTGGCCACGGCCCTGCCGCGGGCCGCCGCAACGGCCGCGCTGGATCAGGCCTGCGCCAGCAGCGCCACCAGCACGCCGCCGGCGGCCAGGTACAGGGCGCACGGGCCGGCGGTGCGGCGCAGCACCTCGCCTTCGCGCCCGGCCAGCCCGACCGTGGCCGCGCCGGCCACGACGTTGTGCGGGCAGACGATGTTGCCGATCGCGGCGCCGAACCCCTGCGCGGCCACCAGCAGCACCGGCGCGATGCCCAGTGCCTGCGCGCTTTGCGCCTGCAAGGCCGTGAACAACACGTTCGACGCGGTCGCCGACCCGGTGACGAAGCTGCCCAGCGCACCGACCGCCGGCGCCAGCAGCGGCCAGGCGCGCCCGAGGCCCTGTACCGCGGCCTGCTCCAGCGCGCCGATCATGCCGGCATGCAGCATCAGCCGCGACAACACCAGCATCGCCACCAGCGCCACGCTCACCGGCAGCAGCTTGCGCGCCGACGCGGCGAACGCGGGCGCCAGCGCGCGCACGCGCACGCCCTGCAGCCGCGCACCGACGAGCAAGGCGATCAGCAGCAGGCTACCCGGGTGGCGCAGCGGCTGCACGTTGCCCTGGAACCCGCCGGGCAGTTGCCAGCGCAGATCGAACGCCGCCAGCGCGTCGGCCAGCGGCACCAGCGCCCGCGTGGCCAGCACCAGCACGACCAGCACGGCATACGGCGCCAGTGCGCGCCAGCTGCCGCCGGCATCCGCCGCGTCCGGCGCCGCACCGCCCTCGCGCAGCCGGCGCAATGCCAGCACGTAGACCGCGGCGCCGAGCAGCGCCGCGCCCAGCGTCGCCAGTTCCGGGCCCAGCGTGGCCGCGATGGCCAGCGACGGCAACAGGAATCCGGCGGCCGCCATCGCCGCCCAGCGCCAGGGTGGCGCGACGCCGGCCGCGGCCAAGGTGCGCACGAAAAACACCATCATCAGCACGCCGAGCGCCGCATGCAGCGCGGCGGTGCGCCAGGCGATCGCCAGCGCGTCGATGCCGGTCAGCCCGGCCTGCGTCAGCACCGGCGTGCCGAGTGCACCGAAGGACACGCCGACCGCATGGCCGAGCAGCGCCAGCACCACGGCCTGCAACGGCGGCAGGCCCAGTCCGACGAGCATCGGCGCGGCCAGCGCCACCGGCGTGCCGAAACCGGCCGCGCCTTCGAAAAACAGGGCGACGAACCAGCCCACCAGCAACGCCTGCAACGGGCGCCGGCCGCTGAGCCGGCCCAGGCCTGCGCGCAACACGTCGATCGCGCCGCTGCGCTGCTGGTGCTCGGCTGGTCGGCGGCGCGCGCCGGGCTGGCCGGCCTGGCGCTGGCGGCGTTGCTGGCGGTGCCGGTATTCGGCTTCGGCAACGGCGCGACCGGCCTGGCCGCGTCGGTGCTCGGCGTCGGCGCCGAAGGCGGCTTCGTGGCCGCGACCATC
>JBFIDI010000288.1:0-7502 GCA_041581405.1 Burkholderiaceae bacterium | reverse complement strand
CGCCTTCATCGTCTCGAGTTTCGGCAAGACCTACCATGTCACCGGCTGGAAGGTCGGTTTCGTGGCCGCGCCGGCCAGCCTGATGGCGGAGTTCCGCAAGGTGCACCAGTTCAACGTGTTCACCGTCAACACGCCGATGCAATACGGCCTGGCCCGTTACATGGCCGAGCCCCGCCACTACCTGGATCTGCCGGCCTTCTACCAGCGCAAGCGCGACCTGTTTCGCGCCGGCCTGGCAAAGACGCGCTTCCGCCTGCTACCCAGCGAAGGCAGTTATTTCCAGTGTGTCGACATCTCGGGCCTGGCGGTGCCGGAGCGCAGCCTGCCCGATGGCGAGTTCTGCCAATGGCTGACGACCGAGATCGGCGTGGCGGCGATCCCGCTGTCGGCCTTCTATGGCAACGGCTTTGACCAGCAGGTGGTGCGTTTCTGCTTCGCCAAGAAGGACGAGACATTGAACGCCGCCCTGGACCGCCTGGCACGCCTGTAGCAGGCGGGCCCCTGGCCCCGGCCGGGCGGCCATCCGGCGTCCCGGTCAGCGCATGCGCCCGCGCGATTCGCGCTGGGCGATCCAGATCGTCGACAGGCTGATGATGGCCCCGCCGATCAGCGTCGTGCGCGTGGGCAGGTCGCCGAACCACAACCAGCCGAGCAGGGCCGCCCAGACCAGGTCCAGGAACTTGATCGACTGCGTGGGCGAGGCGTCGGCAATCGCAAGGCCGCGGGTCTGGCAATAGTGGCCGGCCACGCCCAGCACGCCCGACGCGGCCACCAGCACCCACATGCCCGGGCCGAGCGGTTGCCAGTACCAGGCCGCCAGCGGCACGCTGAACAGCATCACCGTGACCGCCTGCCACAACACGATCACGTTGATGCTCTCGTAACGCGTCAGGGTCTTGGTCATCAGGAACGAGGCGGCGAACACCGGGCTGGAGGCCAGCATCAGCAGGTGGTAGCCGCCGGTCTCGCCGGACAGCTGCGGGCCGACCACGACCATGACGCCGCCGAATCCGACCAGCGCGGCGATCCAGCGCTCCCAGCGCATGACCTCGCGCAGGAAGAACCAGGCGCCGAGCATGATGAACATCGGCTGGATGAATCCAATCGCCGTCGTGTCAGCCAGCGGGATGTGCGGCAGCGCGGTGAACCACAGCAACAAGCCCAAGGTGTGTAATGCGCCGCGCCAGAACTGGCCGCCCAGGCGGCGCGGCCAGCAGGCCCGCGGGCCGATACGCAGCAGCAGCGGCAGCATCACGACGACCGCGCCCAGGTAACGCAGGAACTGGGCCTGCATCGGGTGCAGCTGCTGGCTCATGCTGCGCAGCACCGCATTGAGCAGCACGAACACCAGGCCCGACAACGCGATCCACAACAGGCCGCGCACGTTCGCATCGAGCCGCTCCACGCGGCGCGCCTGCAGCACCAGATGCCGCAGCCAGGGCGCCCGCACCAGGGTCCGGTGGCGCAGCATGGATCAGCTGTTGACCTGCGCCCAGGCCTTGTCCAGGCGCTTGACGCTGATCGGGTACGGGGTGCGCAACTCCTGCGCAAAAAAGCTCACGCGCAACTCCTCGAGCATCCAGCGCAGCTCCTGCAGCCGCGCGTCCGTGACCCCCTTGCGTTCGGCCACCAGGCGCCAGAACCGGGACTCCTGGGGACGCAGCTCGGCCAGCCGGGACTGGTCGCGCGCCGGGTCGGCGCGCAGCTTGTCGAAACGCAACACGATGGCCTTGAGATAACGCGGCACATGCTGCAGCTGCACCCAGGGGGTGCGCGCCAGGAAATCCCTGGGCACCAGCCGCTGCAACTGCTGCGTGGCGTCGGCGGCGGCGTCCACGGACTGCCGGTTGTCCTTGATCTTACGGCTGGCGGCGGCAAATTCGACCAGGATCGTCGCGGCCAGCCGGGCGACTTCATTGGCGATCAGCGTCAGGCGGCCACGCCCCTCGTCGAGCCGGCGCTTGAACGCATCGGCGTCGGTCGGCAGGGGTTCCATCAGGAACGCGCGTTCGAGCGCCACGTCGATGATCTGGCCGCGCAACTCCTCCAGCGTGCCCAGCGGCATGTAGGCCGCGCCCATCTTCTGCAGATCCGGGATGTTCTTCTCGAGGTACTTGATCGCGTCGCGCAACTGCAGCGCAAACAGGCGGCGCAGGCCGGCGCGGTGTTTCGCCGCCGCCACGTCGGGCTCGTCGAACACCTCCATCGTCACCGCGTCGCCACCATCGATCAGCGCCGGGAAACCGACCAGCACCTGGCCCTTCTGCCGGATCTCCAGCAATTCCGGCAGTTCGCCGAAGGTCCAGGCCACATGCCGCTGCGCGGCGCTCGGCAGCTCTGCCGCCGCCTTGGCCGGGGCGCCGGCGGCGTTGCCGGTGCGCCGCGCCTGCGGGGCTGCCGCTGGCGCCGACACCGACGCGGCGGCCGGTTGCGTGGCGACCTTCAGGCCGGCCAGCGCCTGGAACGCGCCGCGCGCCTGGCCCCCGAGTTCGGACTTGATCGCCGCCAGGTTGCGGCCGGTGGCCAGTTGCCGGCCGTTGTCGTCGACGACCCGGAAATGCATGAAATGGTGCGGGCTCAGCGTATCGAGCTTGAAGTCGGTGCGCTTGACGTCGAGCGAGGTGCGCTCGCGCACGAGTCGCAGCAAGGCGTCGACCAGGCTGCCGTGGCCGAACACCTCGGGCGCGGCGAACTGCTCGGCGATACGCGCCGCGCTGTCGGGCAGCGGCACGAATCGCGAGCGCGGCTTCTGGTGCAGGCTCTTGAGCAGGGCCAGGATCTTGTCCTTGAGCATGCCCGGCACCAGCCACTCGCAACGCTCCTCGTTCACCTGGTTGAGCACGAACAGCGGTATCGTCACCGTCAGGCCGTCACGCGCGTCGCCGGGCTCGTGCAGGTAGTCGGCCCGGCAATCGATGCCGCCCAGGCGCACGGTGCGCGGGAATGCGCTGGTCGTGATGCCGGCCGCCTCGTGGCGCATCAGTTCCTCGCGGGTGAGCAGCAGCAGGCCGGGTCGTTGCCGCGCCTCGTCCCGGTACCAGCGCTCGAGCGCGTAGCCGCTGCATACGTCGGCCGGCAACTGCTGGTCGTAGAACGCGAAGATCAGCTCGTCGTCGACCAGCACGTCCTGGCGGCGCGACTTGTGTTCCAGCTCCTGCACCTGGGCCACCAGCGTGCGGTTGGCCGCCAGGAACGGCAGTTTCGTATCCCACTCGCCGGCCACCAGCGCCTCGCGAATGAAGATCTCGCGCGCGCCCTGCGGGTCGATGCGGCCGAAATCGATCCGGCGCCCGCTGTAGACGACGATGCCGTACAGGGTGGCGCGCTCGAGCGCGGTCACCTGCGCCGCCTTCTTCTCCCAGTGCGGGTCCAGCAGCTGCTTCTTGAGCAGGTGGCCGGCGACCTGCTCGATCCAGGCCGGCTCGATGGCCGCGATGCCGCGGCCGAACAGCCGGGTCGTCTCCACCAGCTCGGCGGCCAGGATCCAGCGGCCCGGCTTCTTGCTCAGGTGCGCGCCCGGATGGCGGTAGAACTTGATGCCGCGCGCACCCAGGTAGGCCTCGTCGTCGTCGATCTTGCAGCCGACGTTGCCCAGCAGGCCGGACAACATCGACAGGTGCAGCTGCTCGTAGCTGGCCGGCGCGGTGTTGATGCGCCATTTGTGCTCGGCCACGACGGTGTGCAGCTGCGAGTGGATGTCCTTCCATTCGCGCACCCGGCGCACGTTGACGAAGTTCTGGCGCAGCAGCTGCTCGTACTGGCGGTTCGACAGCCGGTGCTCGGCGCTGCCTTTTTCGCCGCGCGCGTGCGTGATCCACTTCCACAGCTTGAGGTAGCCGGTGAACTCGCTACGTTCGTCGTCGAACTTCACGTGGGCCGCATCGGCCGCGCCCTGCGCCTCGAGCGGCCGGTCGCGCACGTCCTGCACGCTCAGCGCGCTGGCGATGACCAGCACCTCGTCGAGCGCCTGGCGCTCGCGCGCCTCCAGGATCATGCGCCCGACCCGCGGGTCCAGCGGCAGCCGCGCCAGTTCCTTGCCGATACCGGTCAGCTCGTTGGCGTCGTCCACGGCGCCGAGCTCGGCCAGCAGCAGGTAGCCGTCGGCGATGGCCCGCCCCTGCGGCCGCTCGATGAACGGGAAATCCTCCACCTGGCCCAGGTGCAGCGACTTCATGCGCAGGATCACGCCGGCCAGCGAGCTGCGCAGGATCTCCGGGTCGGTGAATCGCGGGCGCTGGTCGAAGTCGTCCTGCGCGTAGAGCCGGATGCAGATGCCGTTGGCGACCCGGCCGCAACGCCCGGCGCGCTGGTTCGCCGCGGCCTGGCTGATCGGCTCGACCAGCAGCTGCTCCACCTTGCTGCGAAAGCTGTAGCGCTTGACCCGCGCCGTTCCCACGTCGATGACGTAGCGGATGCCGGGCACGGTGAGCGAGGTCTCGGCCACGTTGGTCGCCAGCACGACGCGGCGCTGGCCATGGGTATCGAACACCCGGTCCTGTTCGGCCTGCGACAGGCGTGCGAACAGCGGCAATACCTCGGCGTTGCGCAGCGCCGGCTGGTGGCTCAGGTGCTTGCGCAGCGCGTCGGCCGCCTCGCGGATCTCCCGTTCGCCGGGCAGGAACACCAGGATGTCGCCGTCCTGGCGCGGACCGCCGCCCGACCACAACTCGTCGACCGCATCGCAGATCGCGTCGTTCAGGTCGTGCTCGCGGCTCTCCTCGAACGGGCGGTAAAGCTGCTCGACCGGGAACATCCGGCCCGAGACCATGATCACCGGCGCCGGCCCCTTGCGCGACGCGAAATGGTCGGCGAAGCGCTGGGCGTCGATGGTGGCCGAGGTCACGATGATCTTCAGGTCGGGCCGGCGCGGCAGGATCTGGCGCAGGTAACCGAGCAGGAAGTCGATGTTCAGGCTGCGTTCGTGCGCCTCGTCGATGATCAGCGTGTCGTAGGCCTTGAGCAGCGGGTCGGTCTGGGTCTCGGCCAGCAGGATGCCGTCGGTCATCAGCTTGACCGAGGCCTCGCGCGAGAGCCGGTCCTGGAACCGCACCTTGAAACCGACCACCTCGCCCAGCGGCGTCTGCAGCTCCTGCGCGATGCGCTTGGCGACCGAACTGGCTGCGATGCGCCGCGGCTGGGTATGGCCGATCAGCTTGCCCTGGCCCGGCGGATAGGCCGGCTTGCCCCGGCCCGGCGCCGCGACGGCCCGTTTGCCGCGCCCCAGGGCCAGGGCCATCTTGGGCAACTGCGTGGTCTTGCCCGAGCCGGTCTCGCCACAGACGATGACGACCTGGTGCGCCGCAATGGCGTCCATGATCTGCTCGCGCATCGCCGATACCGGCAAAGACTCAGGAAATTCGATCACCGGCTCTGGCATGGCGCGATTATCCCGGCTTGCGGCAACCGGCTCCCGGGTGACTGCTACACTTTTGCCATCCCCGCGCTGCCACGACCTGGCCCGACCGCCGATGTCCACCGTTTTCAACTTCACGTTCGTGCCCTGGTTCCGCTCGGTCGCGCCGTATATCCATAAATTCCGCAACCAGACCTTCGTCGTGGCCGTCGCCGGCGAGGCCATTGCCGCGGGCAAGCTGCACCACCTGGCCCAGGACCTGGCGCTGATCCAGAGCATGGGCGTCAAGGTCGTGCTGGTGCACGGGTTCCGGCCCCAGGTCAACGAGCAGCTCAAGGCCAAGGGCCACGAGCCGAAGTATTCGCACGGCATGCGCATCACCGACGAGGTCGCCCTCGACTGCGCGCAGGAAGCCGCCGGCCAGTTGCGCTACGAGATCGAGGCCGCGTTCAGCCAGGGCCTGCCGAACACGCCGATGGCCGATTCCACCGTGCGGGTGATCTCGGGCAACTTCGTCACCGCGCGTCCGGTCGGCATCGTGGACGGCATCGACTTCAAGCATTCCGGCATGGTGCGCAAGGTCGACACCGCCGGCATCCAGCGCGCGCTCGACTTCGGCGCCATCGTGCTGGTCTCGCCGTTCGGCTTTTCGCCCACCGGCGAGGCCTTCAACCTGACGATGGAAGAAGTGGCGACCTCGGTCGCGATCGCGATGCAGAGCGACAAGCTGATCTTCGTCACCGAGGTGCCGGGCATCCTGGTGCGCCCGGGCGAACCCATGGGCGACGACAACCCGATCGACACCGAACTGCCGCTGGCCACGGCCGAGAAGTGGCTGGCCGAACTGCCGCCGGCACAATCGCCGTTCGACACCGCGTTCTACCTGCAGCATTGCGTAAAGGCCTGCAAGGCCGGCGTGGAGCGCAGCCACATCATCCCGTTCGCGATCGACGGCGCCTTGTTGCTCGAGGTCTACGTCCACGACGGCATCGGCACGATGGTCGTCGACGAAAAGCTCGAGAACCTGCGCGAAGCCACGGGCGACGACGTCGGCGGCATCCTGCAGCTGATCGAGCCGTTCGAGAAGGACGGCACCCTGGTCAAGCGCGGACGCACCGAGATCGAACGCGACATCGGCTACTACACCATCCTGGAACACGACGGCGTGATCTTCGCGTGTGCGGCCCTGTATCCCTATCCCGAGGAGCGCACCGGCGAAATGGCGGCCTTGACCGTGTCGCCCGACTCGCAGAGCCAGGGCGACGGCGAACGCGTGCTCAAGCGCATCGAACAACGCGCCAAGGCGCAGGGGCTCGAGAGCATCTTCGTGCTCACGACCCGCACCAAGCACTGGTTTCTCAAGCGCGGTTTCGTGCAGGCCGACCCCGACAAATTGCCGGAGGCGCGCCGGCGCCTGTACAACTGGGACCGCAAAAGTCTGGTGCTGGTCAAGAAACTCGGCTGACCGCGACGGCCAGGCACGGCGACCGGTTATCCTTTCCGCTCGGGCCCGCGGATCGGGCCCATGCTCCGCTTCTACAAGGAACCCCCGACCATGGCATCTTTGAATTTCATCGGCGGCGAAAAAGGCGGCGTCGGCAAATCGGTGCTGTCACGCCTGCTGGCGCAGTATTTCATCGACCGCGGCCGCCCGTTCACGGGCTTCGACACCGACCGTTCGCACACCTCCTTCACCCGTTTCTATGCCGACTATGCGTCGCCGGTCATCGTCGACCGCTACGAAGGCCTGGACAAGATCGCCAGCTGCTTCGAGGAGGTGCCGGCGGTGGGGCAACAAGGCAGCGTCATCGTCGACCTGGCCGCGCAGACCGCCCTGCCCCTGTCGCGCTGGATCAAGGATTCCGACCTGCTGCCGCTGATGGGCGAGATGGGCGTGACGGTCAACTTCTGGCACCTGGCCGATGCCGGCAAGGACTCGGTCGACCTGCTCGACCGCCTGCTCAACACCTATGGCGCCGGCCCGAACTACATCGTGGTCAAGAACGAAGGCCGCGGCCAGGATTTCTCCGAGCTCGAGGAATCGTCGGCGCTGAAGAAGGCGCTGGCGCTGGGCGCACGGGTCGTCAACCTGCCCCAGCTCCATGAGTCGAGCATGCGCAAGATCGACCGCCAGAACGCCAGCTTCTGG
>JBFIDI010000287.1:0-7504 GCA_041581405.1 Burkholderiaceae bacterium | reverse complement strand
ACGGATGCTCTGGCCGGTCACCATCGACGGCTGCGCAAACCAGTAGCCCTGGAACAGCGTCACGCACAGGTCCTTGGCCTGCTGGTGCTGCTCGGCGTTCTCGACCTTTTCCATGATCAGCCGGGCCTGGGTCTTTTTCTGTGCCAGCGTCACCGTGGGCTCGACCCGCTCCGGCTTGACCTGCCGCAGGTCGATCTTGATGAAGTTCGCCAGCGGCAACCAGGACAGGTATGCGGCGGTGAGCACGGATTGGCTGAACGCGAGCCGGAAGCCCCGCTTGCGCGCATCGCGCAGGCCCGACAGCCGGCGTTCGATCTCGCTGGGCAGGTTGCCGGGCACCGGCGGGATCTCCAGCACGATGCGCTCGGGCTGCACCAGGTCCAGGTGCCCGCCGGCCAGGCTGTCGTGCGCGCAATTGATGAACAGGGTGCGGTTGTCGATCAGGCCGGTGTTGTCGGGATGCGAGAGCACGTTGAACAGCAGCTTCGCGTCGCTGGCCGCGTCGTGTGCATCCGAAGGCCGGCTGCGGTCGAACAGTTCGTAGCCGAACACCGCACCGGCCTGGTCGACGATCGCCTGGCGCGCAATGGCCGGGCCGCCGGGTGCCGGTGGGTCGGGGCGCAGCGGTTGTGGTTCGGTGTCGGCGTCGGAGAGGTCGGTCATGGCGAAGCAGGATGGGTTGGGGTCATTCTATTGAGCATCGGCTCCGAAACCTGCGTGCACATCAGCGTCCGTTCGCTGCCGACGCAGGGTCATGCCGGCGTGTCCTGTTGCAGCAGGTTCAGTTCGGTCTCGTCGAATCCGGCGGCACGTCGCGCCGGCAGGTTGAACGGACCGCGCAGCCGCGGCGCGCCGTGTTCGCGGGCGAGCGCCGCGTACGTGGCGACCGGATCCAGCCCGCGCTGCGTGCACAGGTGGCGATACCAGTGGTTGCCCACCGCGACATGGCCGATCTCGTCGCGCAGGATGATGTCCAGGATGGCGGCGGCCGCCGCGTCGCCGGCCGCCAGCAGCCGCGCCCGCATCGGCGGCGACGCGTCCAGGCCGCGGGCCTCCAGCGTGCGCGGCACCAGCGCCATGCGGGCCAGCGGGTCGTGGCGGGTCTTTTCGGCCATTTCCCACAAACCATTGTGGGCCGGGAAGTCGCCGTAGTCGTGGCCCAGCGTCTGCAGGTGTGCACGCAGCAATTCGAAATGCAGCGCCTCCTCGCGCGCCACCGCGATCCATTGCCGGTAGAACGTCTCTGGCAGGTCGGCGAAACGCCAGACCGCGTCCAGCGCCAGGTTGATGGCGTTGAATTCGATGTGCGCCAGCGCATGGATCAGCACCGCCCGACCGTGTGCCGTCGCGGCCGAGCGCCGCTGCAAGGCATTGAACGGCACCAGGGCCGGACGAGACGGGCGGCCGGGAATTCCGGTGGGCTCGGCGAAGGTCGCGGCGGTGTCGACCGGGTCGTCGGCCGAAAGTCGTCGCGTGCCGGCCGCCTTGGCCCCGGGGTCGCAACACACGAGGAGGTCGCGCGCGTGGGTGCGCAGTTCGATGCTCATGCCGGCGATTGTCGCCGCCCGGCATGAGGGGAAGCCGATAGCCCGTCCGATGCCAGGCGCGGGGCTCGCCGGGCTCAGGCCCAGAGCACCGGGGTCCTGGCGCCGTACCAGTTGTCGACCTTGTCCTTGACCTCGTCCTCGATGCGGCTGCGCTTGATCTTCATCGTCGGTGTCAGGCAGCCGTTCTCGATCGACCAGGGTTCGCGCGCGACCACCAGCATCTGCAGGCGTTCGTAGTCGGCCACACCCTCGTTGACACGCTCGAGCAGCGCAGCCATCTCGGCTTCGACCTCGGCGCGCACGGTCGGGTCGGACAGGGTGGGGCGGATATGTTCGGCCAGCACCACGATGCCGTAGGCCGAGGGTTGCCCCACACCCGAGACCATCGAGAGTTCGACCAGCGGATGTTCGTTGATGCGGTTCTCGATCGGCGCCGGCGCCACGTATTTGCCCTTGGCGGTCTTGAACAGTTCCTTGACCCGCCCGGTCACCTTGAGCAGGCCGTCGGGGCGGCGCTCGCCCATGTCGCCGGTCTTGAAGAAACCGTCCTCGGTGAAGGACTCGGCGTCCAGGTCGGGCCGCTTGTAATAACCTTTCATCTGGCCCGGCGACTTGATCAGGATCTCGTTGCCGGCGCCGATACGCACTTCCACGCCGTCGTACGGAATGCCGACATAACCGGGTGCGTTGTGCTGCTCGGTCGAGTGGTGCGAGAACGCGAAGTCCTCGGTCATGCCATAACCTTCGAGCAGGTTCAGGCCCAGCTTGCGGTACCAGGCGATCAGGTCGGGCGGGATCGGCGCCGACGCACTGGCCGCGAGCCGGACCTGATCCAGGCCGAGCCCGGTGAGCACCTTGCGCCCGACCAGCTTGCCGATGAGCGGCAGGCCGAGCAGGAAGTTGAGTTTCTTCTCGGGCATTTTGGCCAGCACGCCTTGCTGGAACTTGAGCCACAGGCGCGGCACCGACAGGAACAGGTTGGGCCGGGCCCGGTTGAGGTCGGCCACGAAGGTGTCGAGCGATTCGGCAAAGTAGATATGCAGCTGGCCGCTGTGCCAGGCCGGCGAGGCGATCACCGCACGTTCGTACGAGTGCGCAAGCGGCAGGTAGGACAACACACGCCAGCGGCCGTCGGCCGTCATGCGACTGGCCAGGTCATCGGTATAACCCTTGCCCACGGCCGAGACGGCCTTGAACGTGATCATGGCCCCCTTGGGCGTGCCGGTGGAGCCCGAGGTGTAGATGATCATCGCCAGGTCGTCGGGCTCGCGCGTCACCGTGCCGGCCAGCGGTTCGGTACGCTGGACCAGGTCGTCCCACTGGTTGAAGTCGGTGCGTGGCGCCAGCGGCAGCGCGATGCAGGGCAGGTCGGCCGGTACACCGGCCTTTTGCTGCTCCCAGGTATCGAGCTTGCCGACGAACAGCAGCCGGGCGTCGCTGTGTTCGAGCACGAAGCGAATCGTCTCCGGTCCTTCGGTCGGGAAGATCGCCACCGTGGTTCCGCCGGCCAGCCAGATCGCGAGTTCGGCCATGAAGAAATGCGCGCAGTTCTTGGACAGGATGGCGATGTGGCTGCCCGGTCCGATGCCGCGGCTGTGCAGATGCGCCGCCATGCGCCGGGCCTGGTCGACCGTTTCGCCCCAGGTGTAGTCGACGACCTTGCCGCCGCCCAGGGGCTGGGTCAGGAACACGGTGTCCTTCTGGTTGACGGCGTGTTCCTGGATCTGCTCGAGTATCAGTTTCTGCTCTGCCATGGTGTCTCCTTGTTTCCTTGCTTGTTGTGGTTGACGTTACATCGACAGCGAGCCCTCGCGGAACTCCGTCCTGTCGAGCCAGATGTTGACCAGCACCGGCTTGCCGCTGCGTGCCAGCGCGCGGGCCTTTTGCAATGCGTCGGGCACCTCCTGGAGCCGGCGCACCAGGATGCCTTCGGCGCCGAAACCGGCGGCAACCGCGTGATAGTCGGTGCGCGCCAGCACCGTGCCGACGTCGTCGCCCAGCATCTTGACCTGTTCGCGCGCGATCTGGGTCCAGCCGGCGTCGTTGCCGACGATGGCGATGACCGGAATGCGGTGCCGCACGAAGCTGTCGAACTCGACCAGGCCGTAGCCGCAGGCTCCGTCGCCGAAGATGATCCAGACCTCGGCGTCGGGATGGCAACACGCCGCGCCGAGTGCGAAGCCGGCCCCGACGCCCAGCGTGCCGAAGGCGCCGGGGTCGAGCCAGCGCAGGGGCGCGCGCGGATGCAGCACGTACGCGGCCGTGCCGACGAAGTCGCCGCCGTCGGCGACCAGCAAGGCCTTGTCGCCGGCCACCTGCTCGACCATGCGCAGCAAGGCGACCGGGTTGACGTGCTCGCCGCTCACGGCAGCCTGTTCGGTGATGCCGGCTTCCCGTTCGGCGTCGCGCGATTGCAGCTGCGCGATCCAGGGCTGCCAGCGTTCGGCGTGCAGCGCGGGCACGGCGTCGGCCTGCGCCAGCGCACGCAGGAACTGGCCGACGTCGCCGATCACCGGAATGTCGGGCCGCCGGTTGAGCCGGGCCTCCTTGGCGCTGCGATTGGCCGCGATCAAAGTGGCGCTGCGGCGGATGTGCTTGCCGTAGTCGAGCCGGAAATCGCAGGGCACGCCGGCGAGCACCACGCAGTCGGCCTCGCGCAGCGCCAGGCGCCGCTGGTGCCGCAGCTGCAGCCCATGCTGGCGCCCGAGCAGGCCGCGTGCCATGCCCGACAGGTAGACCGGAATACCCAGCTGCTGCACGGCGGCCGCGAGTTGCGTCGCCTGCGCCGCCTGCGCCAGCGTCTGGCTGCCGATGACCATCAACGGGCGCTGCGCCCGGGCCAGCGCGGCCCGTGCCTGGCGGATGCGCGCCGCGGGCGGCTGCGGCGGCTCGACCGCGCGCACCTGGGCCGTGGGCCGCTCGCCCGAGCCGGCGAACATCTTCTCGACATGCCGTCCCAGGTACCAGCGCAACATGCGGTCGCCGATGGCCGTGCCCTTGCCGGCGGCGTCGGCGTACCACTGGCGGATCGTGGACTCGTCGTACAGCAGGTCGACCGGGCATTCGATGAACACCGGGCCGGGTATGCCGCTGGCCGCCAGCCAGAAGGCCTCGTCGACCGCCGGGCCGAGCTCGGCGACGCGGCGGATCTTGAAGAAGCGCTTGACATGGGGCGCCACCAGCGGGCGCTGGTCGATGTCCTGCAAGGCGCCGCGCCCCTGCAGCGCGGTCGGTGCGGCGCCGCCGAACAGGACCAGCGGCGATTGCGCGAGCTGCGCGTTTTTCAGCGGCGTGATCGTATTGGTGATGCCCGGCCCCGCCGTGACCGCGGCCACGCCGGGCACGCCGGACAGGCGCGCGGTGGCGTCGGCGGCAAACACGGCCGTGGCTTCGTCGCGCACGTCGACGATGCGGATGCCCCGTGCCCGCGAGGCCGCCAGAATGGGTGAGATATGCCCGCCACACAGCGTGAAGACATGGCGCACGCCATGGGCCTGCAAGGACAGCGCGACGCGGTCTCCGCCGTGCAGGCCTTGCCCTGGTTCGGCCATCGTGTGGGTCTCCTCCGACGTTCGGGGTTTTTATTGTTCCGGCGCGCAGCCGGCTGGCGGGAAGTATGTCAGCGCGACCGGGTTTGGGCAAGCCGGTGCGGCTCAGGCCCGCGCAGGAGCGGGTTTTACAATCGCAGCAACTTTGGAGGAATGTCTTGGCGACTTATGCACTGGGCGAACTGTCCCCTTCCATCGACCCGAGCGCCTGGGTGGCCGACAGTGCCCAGGTGATCGGCAACGTCAGCCTGGCACAGGATGTCAGCATCTGGTTCGGCGCCGTGTTGCGCGGTGACACCGAACACATGCGCATCGGGCGGGGCTCCAACATCCAGGACGGCAGCGTGTTGCATGCCGACATCGGCAAGCCGCTGACGGTGGGCGAAGACGTGACGGTCGGCCACAAGGTGATGCTCCATGGCTGCACCATCGGCGACGGCAGCCTGATCGGCATCGGTGCGGTCGTGCTCAACGGCGCGCGCATCGGCAGGCATTGCCTGGTCGGTGCGGGCGCGCTGGTGACCGAGGGCAAGGAGTTCCCGGACGGCTCGATGATCATCGGTGCGCCCGCCAAGGCGGTCAGGCAACTGACGCCCGAGCAGATCGCAGGCCTGCGCGGCAGCGCACGGGGTTATGTCGAGAACGCCCGGCGCTTTCGCGCGACATTGGCGAAAATCGACTGATTTGCCGCGGGACTGCAGGGTCCCGCCCATTGCGGGAATCCCTTTTGTCCGAATTGCACAAGTTTCTGTTCGAAGGTCTGCCGGTGCGTGGCATCGTGGTGCGGATCACCGACGCCTGGACCGAGATCCTGCGTCGCCGCGCGGCCAATACCCAGACCGGAGCCTACCCGGTGCCGGTGACCGAAATGCTCGGCGAGATGCTGGCGGCGGCCACGCTGATGCAGTCCAACATCAAGTTCGACGGCGCCCTGGTGATGCAGATCATGGGGGACGGCCCGGTCAAGCTGACGGTGGCCGAGATCAAGCCCGACCTGAGCCTGCGCGCCACCGCCACCATCACCGGCGACGTCGCCCCCGATGCCGGCCTGAGTGCCATGGTCAACGTCGGTAATGGCGGGCGCTGCGCGATCACGCTCGACCCGCGCGAGCGCCTGCCCGGCCAGCAGCCCTACCAGGGTGTGGTGCCGCTGTTCGGCGACCATGGCGAACCGCTGGACAAGCTCAGCGACGTGTTGCAGCACTACATGCTGCAAAGCGAACAACTCGACACCACGCTGGTGCTGGCGGCCAACGACACGGTCGCGGCCGGGCTGCTGATCCAGCGCCTGCCGCTGCAGGGGGCTGGCAACCTCGACGCCGAAGGCCGGCGCCTCCACGAGGACCAGATCGGGCGCAGCGAAGACTACAACCGCATCGCGACGCTGGCCTCGAGCCTGACGCGCGAGGAACTGCTCTCGCTCGACGTCGATGCCATCCTGCACCGGCTGTTCTGGCAGGAGGACGTGTTGCGGTTCGCGCCGCAGCCGACCGATCCGCGGCCCCATTTCGCCTGCAGCTGCAGTCGCGAGAAGGTGGGCGCGATGATCGTGGGCCTGGGCGAGGAAGAGGCGGCCAGCATCCTGGCCGAGCGCGCCGACATCGAGGTGAGCTGCGAGTTCTGCGGCATGCAGTACCGCTTCGATGCCATCGACGCGGCCCAGCTGTTCCGTCCGGCCAGCCAGACGCCGGGTTCGAGCTCCAGCGCGCACTGACGGCGCCACCGGCCGGCCCGCGGGCGCCGGCGTGGCTTATTTCGTGATCTGCACCAGGATCTCGTTCGGCCGCACCATGCCGAGCTCGAAGCGGGCTTTTTCCTCGACCATGTCCATGCCTTCGCGCAGGTCGTGCACCTCGGCCTGCAGCCGCTCGTTGCCCAGGCGCGCGCGTTCGTTGAGCGCCTGCTTGTCGGTCAGCTGCTGCGTCAGCGCCGACACGTCGGGAATGCTGCCGCGCCCGTACCACAACTGGCCGTGCAGAATCACCAGCAGGGCAATCAATGCCAGCGGGACGATGCGGTTGCGCATGATGGCAGCGAGACGTTGTCAGTCAGCGCAGGGCGGTGCGGAGGCTTCGGATCAGCGCAGGTTGTAGAAGGCGTCGCGCCCGGGGTAGCTGGCGATCTCGCCGAGGTCTTCCTCGATGCGCAGCAGCTGGTTGTACTTGGCCATGCGGTCGGAGCGGCTCAGCGACCCGGTCTTGATCTGGCCGGCGTTGGTGCCCACCGCGATGTCGGCAATGGTCGAGTCCTCGGTCTCGCCCGAGCGGTGGCTGATGACGGCGGTGTAGCCGGCACGCTTGGCCATCTCGATGGCGGCGAAGGTTTCGGTCAGCGTGCCGATCTGGTTGATCTTGATCAGGATCGAGTTGGCGATGCCCTTGTCGATGCCTTCCTTGAGGATCTTCGTGT
>JBFIDI010000286.1:0-7569 GCA_041581405.1 Burkholderiaceae bacterium | reverse complement strand
GACGTGATCGAGGAGGTGCGCCGCATCTGGCAGTTCTACCGCGACCGCCGGCCCGAGACCTACAAGCGCACGGTCGAACACTGAAGGCGACGCGCCAGCGGGTCGCGCACGGCACGCGGGCGCGTGCACGGCGGCGCGCAGCCGGCGCTCAGAAACCCACGGCCTGGCCGTCGCGACGGGAGTCGCTGGCGGCGACATAACCGTCCTGCATGTCGTCGCCGAGGCGCCAGATGAACTGGCCGCTGCCGAAATCCATGTAGTTGTCGGGCACCTCCTCGAACCGGTGTCCGAGGCCCTTGAGTCCGTCGATCAGCGACGGGGCCATCGTCGATTCGAAGTCCACGCTCAGGCCGGCGCTGAACTTCCAGCGCGGCGCATCGCAGGCCGCCTGCGGCTGCTGCTTGTAGACCAGCATGCGCGCCAGCGTCTGCAGATGGCCCTGGGGCTGCATGTTGCCGCCCATCACGCCGAAACTCATCTGCGGCCGGCCGTCCCGGGTCAGGAAACCGGGAATGATGGTGTGGAACGGCCGCTTGCCGGCCGCGACCTCGTTGGCGTGGCCCTCCTGCAGCGTGAACCCGAAGCCGCGGTTCTGCAGGCTGACGCCGGTGCCCGGCACCACGACTCCGCTGCCGAACCCCATGTAGTTCGACTGGATCAGGCTGATCATCATGCCGTTCTCGTCGGCCGCACTGAGGTAGATCGTGCCGCCACGCGGCGGCGTGCCGTGCGAGAAGGTCTGGGCCCTGGCCGGGTCGATCAGCCGCGCCCGCTCGGACAGATAGGCATCGGACAGCAGGTCCTCGGCCGTGACCTCGGTCATGTGGCGCGCATCGGCGACCCAGCGGTAGGTGTCGGCGAACGCCAGCTTCATCGCCTCGATCTGCAGATGCTGCGATTCGACGCTGTCGACCGGGAACCGCGCCAGGTCGAGCTTGTCGAGCATGCCCAGCGCCATGAGCGCCGCGATGCCCTGGCCGTTGGGCGGAATCTCGTGCACGGTGTAGCCGGCGAACTCCTTGCGGATCGGCGTGACCCACTCCGGCCGGTAGCCGTCCAGGTCGGCCATCGTCATGCTGCCGCCGTTGGCGGCCGCGTGCGCCACCAGCTGCTCGGCGACTTCACCCCGATAAAACGCGTCGCCACCGGTGGCGGCGATCTTGCGCAGGGTCTGGCCGGCCGCGCCGAACACGAAACGCTCCCCCGGCAACGGCGCGCGGCCGCGCGGCATGAAAGCTTCGGCGAAACCGGGCTTGTCCTGCAGCGCCGGGATCTGCTGTGCCCATTTGTCCGCCACGATGCAGGCCACCGAATGGCCGCGCTCGGCCAGTTCGATCGCCGGCTCCATCAGGTCGGCAAACGGCAACTTGCCGAAACGTTTCGACATCGCGACCCAGCCGGCCACCGCGCCGGGCGTGGTCACCGAGTCCCAGCCCCGCTCGCACATGGAGCCGCCATGGCGGCTCTCGAAATACGCCGGGTTCCAGGCGGCCGGGGCCACGCCGGACGAATTGAGGCCGTGCAGTTCCTTGCCGTCCCACAGGATGGCGAAGTTGTCGCTGCCCAGGCCATTGGACACCGGCTCGACGATGGTCAGCGCCGCCGCAGCCGCAATCGCCGCGTCGATCGCATTGCCGCCCTTGAGCAACATGCGCAGTCCCGCCTGCGACGCCAGTGGATGGGACGTGGAGACGACGTTGCGCGCCATCAGCGGGCTGCGCACGGTCGGGTAGGGGTTATGCCAGTTGAATTGCATCGGTCTTTCCAGGAAACGGTTGAACAGGTGGGCAGCGCAGGCTCGACGGGGCGACGGTCGGTCGATGGTGACACAGACCGCGTGCACGGCAACCATGGCCCCCACGCACCACCATCGCCCCGATCATGCCGCAATGCTGCCGGTGAATGGCTGCATCATGCTGCCGTCAGCAAACCGTAGAACATACGCGCCGAGGTCAGCGCCAGGAACAGCGCGAACACGCGCCGCAACAGGCGGGCATCGATCGCATGCGCCAGCCGCGCGCCCCACTGCGTGGTCAGCATCGTGGCCGGGACGATCAAGGCCATGCCCAGCCAGTCGACGTAACCGATCGTGGTCGGCGGCCGGTTCGCCACGCCGAGCCCGTTGACGACGAAGGCGATCGCCCCCGGCAGGCTGATGACCATGCCCAGCGCCGCGCCGGTCCCCACCGCCACGTGCATCGGCGTGCGCAGCGCGTGCAGGATGGGAACACTCAGCGTGCCGCCGCCGATGCCCATCAACGTGGACAGGCCGCCGATGGACACACCGAGCACCGAGGTGCCCGCACGCCCCGGCAGCCCGTCGCGCAGCGCCACGTCGTCACTCTTGATCGCCATGTTCAGCGCCACCAGCAGGGCCACGGTTGCAAACACCGAGGTCAGCACCTTGCCGCTGACGACACCCGACAACACGGCGCCGAGCAGCACACCGACCAGCACCGGAGGCACCAGCCGTTTCAACATGTCCGGATTCAGGCTGCCACGGCGCCGGTGCGCGCGCGCCGACATGATGGACGTGGGCACGATGGTCGCCAGCGAGGTGCCGACCGCGACATGCATGCGCACCGACTCGTCGACACCCATCAGCGTGAACACGTGGTAGAGCACCGGCACGATGACGATGCCGCCGCCGACCCCCAGCATGCCGGCCAGCACACCGGCCACGACGCCGGTGGAGACCAGGGCCAAGGCCATCGTGGCCAGCCAGAGCGGACTGAATCCATCCAGGCCGACCGTCAACATGGGGCGCGGCTCCCGCGGCATACATGGCCGGTGCGCGACGGTGCTTCGGCAAGGCGCGCCCTGAAACTGCGACGGGGAACGGGAACGGACGGGATGGAAGGGAAGGACGGCGGGAATCGGTGCATGGGTGCGAAGTGTAGTGACTCGATGCCATTTGTAAACAGCGGTCCATACGCCAACGCAAGGGCCATGCCATCGGAAACTATTCCATAAACCATTGAATCACAACGACTTTTCTGACTTGCCCCAAATCCGGACCTTGTCACTGAACGACCGAATGTTGCTCCGATATCGCGGAACCGGATGACAAACGCAACGGATGCGATCGTTCTGTTTACATTCGTCGCGATCGCGGGCCATCCGGCGCCCGGAATCTTCCAACTGCGCCGCCGATCGTCGACCAAGGGTAAATACCGAGATTCTGGTGCGGAACGCACCATACCGGTGCGCCGGTGCCGACTACAGGCGTGCGCCACCACGCCGGTTCTTGACCCGGGTCATCAGCGACTTGCAGTCCACCGCCAACACTTCCGGCCGGTTGAAGATGTGTTCGCGCACGAAGCGGTCGAAACTCTCGTAGTTGTCGGTCAGCGTGTGTATATGCAGGCTTTGCAGGTCGCTCATGATGTACAGGCTGACCACCTCCGGGCAATCCGCCAGTTCCTGCGAGATCGTGTTCATCGCCGCCGGGGCCACCTTCAGGTCGATGAAGGTCGAGATCACCTTGCCCAGCTTTTCCGGATTGACGACGGCGCTGAACAATTCGATCACGCCGCTGTCCACCAGCGCCTGCACCCGGGTACGCGCATGGGCCCGCGAGATCCCCAGTTGCCGCGCAATGTCGGCATAGGACGCACGACCGTCCTTGACCAGGATGTTGAGCAGGGAGGCATCGATCTTGTTCATGGCTGGCGGCGCGGGGTCCCGGGGACGTGACGCACCGATTGTTGCGCATCCGCACCCGCCGCATCGTCCGGCCGGCACGCCGCAAACGTCCTGCGTTTGGCGGACGCCGTATCGGCCGATCCCGCACCCGCCCGCCTAAGCTGCAACCGTGCGCGCCGGATGCGGCGTCCACGACCCACCGACGACAACCCACCGAAAGAGAGGAAACACCATGTTCAAGCAGATCCTGATCGCCATCGCCCTGTCGTGCGCGGCCGGCGCGTTCGCCGCCGTCGACGTGAACCAGGCCAGCGTGGCCGAACTCGACGGCATCAAGGGCATCGGCCCGGCCATGTCGTCGCGCATCCTGGACGAACGCAGGAAGGGGCCGTTCAAGGACTGGGGCGACCTGATGGCGCGGGTCAAGGGCGTGGGCCAGGCCAGCGCGGCCCGGCTCTCGGCCGAGGGCCTGACCGTGGGCGGCGCGAGTTTCCGCATCGGGGTTCCGACGGCCGACGCCAGGAGCGGCGCCGCGCCGAAGAACTAGCCGGGGTTCGCACCGGCGCACGATCGCCGGCAGGCGGCGCGGCCGTCAGGCCGGGTTGTCCGGCCCGAGCAAGGCGATCAGGTCGGTCACGCCCACGTCGACACCGGCCTGCATCAGCAGTGTGCTGGCCTGGCCCCGATGATGGGTCTGGTGGTTGAAGAAATGCGACATCGCCTGCCACGCCGGATGCTGGCGCTGCACGCCCTTGCTGTTGGCATACCGCATGGTGTAGCCGGGGTAGGCCGACGGCATCGCGGCCAGCCACAGGCTGATCGCATCGTCCAGTTGCCGGCGCTTGGCCCGCAGCGCAGCCCAGTCGTCGTAGACCGGATCGCCCAGGCCGTGGCCCGGGTCCAGGTCGAGCACCTCGTCGGTCAGCGACGTCGCATCGAAGCCGTGGTCCTGACCACATTGGCGCAGCCGCTTGAGCCAGATCTGGTCGGCCACGATCAGGTGGTTGAGCGTGCGGTGGATGGAGCCGAAAAACGCGCCGCGGTCCTGCTTGCGTGCGCCATCGTCGAGCGTCTCGCAGGCGTCGTACAGCCGCTCGTTGAACCAGGCGTTGTAACGCGCCATCCAGCGGTAGTGTTCCAGCGAATCGGGCAGCATCATCCCCTCCTGCATGTCGAAACAAGCGACGGTGGCGGCACCGTGTGTCAGTCGGGCGTACCGAATCCCCCGCCGCCCGGCGTGTGGATCTCGAAGATATCACCCGCGGCCATCTCGGCCTGACCGATATGGGCCAGTTGCTCGACGGTACCGTCCGTACGCACCACCCGGTTGATGCCCACCGCGCCCGGCAATCCGCCGGCGACACCAAACGGCGCCACGATGCGGGCATTGGACAGGATGCTCGCGGTCATCGGCTCGAGGAAACGGATGCGGCGCACACCACCGTCGCCGCCATGCCAATGGCCGGCGCCGCCCGACGCCTGCCGGATCTCGTAACTCTCCAGCCGCACTGGATACCGGAACTCCAGCACCTCCGGGTCGGTCAGTCGCGAGTTCGTCATGTGGGTCTGCACGACGCTGGTGCCGTTGAAGCCGTTGACCGGCCGCCCGTCGGCGTCGATCTCGCCGCCCGCGGGCGAGCCGCCCGAGATCGTCTCGTAATACTGGTGGCGGGTGTTGCCGAATGTGAAATTGTTCATCGTGCACTGGCTGCACGCCAATACCCCCAGCGCGCCGAACAAGGCATTCGTGATGCAGGTCGAGGTCTCGACGTTGCCGGCCACCACCGACGCCGGCGGGTCCGGGTTCAGCATCGAGCCGGCCGGGATGATCACCTCCAGCGGCTTGAGGCAACCGGCGTTGAGCGGGATGTCGTCGTCGACCAGGGTGCGGAACACGTACAACACCGCCGCCATGCAGACCGCGGTCGGTGCGTTGAAGTTGTTCGTCTGCTGCGGCGACGTGCCGGTGAAGTCGACCACCGCGCTGCGCGTGCCGGCATCGACCCGGATCGCGACCTGGATCTGCGCGCCGTTGTCCAGCGGCAGCGTGAAGTGGCCGTTCTTGAGCCGGGTGATGACGCGGCGCACCGACTCCTCGGCGTTGTCCTGCACATGGCCCATGTAGGCCTGCACCACGTCCAGGCCGAACTGCTCGACCATCTTGCGCAGCTCCTGCACGCCTTTCTCGTTGGCCGCGATCTGCGCCTTGAGGTCGGCCATGTTCTGCTGCGGATTGCGGCTCGGGTAGGGCCCGCTTTCGAGCAGGGCGATCATCTCGGCTTCGCGCAACACGCCGCGGTCGACCAGCTTGACGTTGTTGATCTGCACGCCCTCCTCCTCGATCCGCGTGGAGAACGGCGGCATCGAACCGGGCGAGGTGCCGCCCACGTCCGCATGGTGGCCACGCGAGCCGACGTAGAACGTCGGCCTTCCATCCAGATAGACCGGCGTGATGACGGTGATGTCGGGCAGGTGCGTGCCGCCGTGGTAGGGGTCGTTGAGCACGAACACGTCGCCATCGGCCATGGTGGCGGCGTTCTCGCGGATCACGGTCTTGATGCTCTCGCCCATCGAGCCCAGGTGCACCGGCATGTGGGGCGCGTTGGCAATCAGCTCGCCCTGGGCATTGAACAAGGCGCAGCTGAAGTCCAGCCGCTCCTTGATGTTGACCGAATACGCGGTGTTCTGCAGTTGCAGCCCCATCTGCTCGGCGATGTTCATGAACAGGTTGTTGAACACCTCGAGCAGCACCGGATCGACCGTCGTGCCGGCCGCGAACACCGCGCTGCGTGGCGTGACCCGGTCGAGCACGAGGTGGTCGAGTTCGGTCAGCCGTGCCTGCCAACCCGGCTCGACCACGGTCGTGGCGTTGGCCTCGGCGATGATGGCCGGTCCGTCCAGGCGGTCGCCGCTGCGCATGTCCTCGCGCACCACCAGCGCGGCGTCGTGCCACTGGCCGCCCGAATAGATGCGCACCGTCTCGCGGCGCGGCACCTCGCGCTCCGGATGCAGGTCGTGGCGCGGCTCCTCGGGTGCGTCGCCAGGCACCACGGCCTCCACCGACACCGCCTCGACCACCATGCGCTTGCCCTGCATCAGGAACGCGAACCGCTGGCGATAGGCCGCCTCGAAGCCGGCCGCGATCGCGGCCACCATCGCCGCTCCGTCGTCCGGCGCCGGATCGGGAAACGCCACGATCAATGCGGAGTCGCTGCCCTCGTACCGCACATGCACGCGGCGCGCAGTGCGCACCGCGCCACGGCTGACCTGCTGGCGCAGCAACTCGGCCTGCGCGGCCTCGGCCAGCATGTCCAGCACGGACACGATCTCGGGCAGCGACTCCGGCACCAAAGGTCGTTCGACGGCCTGCTCGCGGATCACGTTCTGGTCCGCCAGCCCCATGCCGTAGGCACTGAGCACGCCGGCCAGCGGATGCACGAACACGCGTGTCATGCCCAGCGCGTCGGCCACCAGGCAGGCGTGTTGCCCGCCGGCGCCGCCGAAACACTGCAGCGTGTAACGCGTCACGTCGTAACCCCGCGCGACCGAGATCTTCTTGATCGCGTTCGCCATCTGCTGCACCGCGATGTTGACGAAACCTTCGGCCGTCTCTTCCGCCTTCAGGCCGGTGCGTTCGGCCAACGCACGGAACTGGTCGGCCACCACCTCCAGGCTCAAGGCCTCGTTCGCCTGCGGCCCGAACACCTTGGGGAAATACCGCGGGTTGATCTTGCCCAGCATCAGGTTGGCATCGGTCACCGCCAGCGGACCGCCGCGCCGGTAGCTGGCCGGCCCGGGATTGGCGCCGGCGCTGTCCGGGCCCACGCGCATGCGTGCACCGTCGAACGACAGGATGGATCCGCCACCGGCTGCCACGGTATGGATGCTCATCATCGGCGCACGCATGCGCACGCCTGCCACCTG
>JBFIDI010000285.1:0-7578 GCA_041581405.1 Burkholderiaceae bacterium | reverse complement strand
TTCGTCGCCGGGTCCACCATCTGCGTGACCAGCGTCAGCCATTCGGGCGCGAAGTCGTGACCTTCGTCGATCAGCACGGCCTGGTACTGGCCGCTGGGGATCTGCTTGCGCGCGACGGCACGGATGACCCGGTGGACCAGTTCGGCCACGTAGGCTGCGCTGCCCATTTGTGTCGGCAGCGGCTGCCCGAACGCCACCAGTTGCTGCCGGCACCACTTGTGGAAGTTGCGCGCATGCACCCGGTCGGCCAGGCCCTTGCTTTCCATCATGGCTTCGAGCTTGAGCGCCAGCGGCTCGTTGTAGCAAAGGATCAATATCGGCTTGCTGGTCGGTGCCTGCGCCCGGGCCAGGTACTCGGCGCGGTAACCCAGGATCATGGTTTTGCCCGAGCCGGCCACGCCGTGGATGACGCGATGCCCGTCGCCCAGGCTGCGCGCGAGTTGCTCCTGCTGCAGGTCCATCACGCGCATGATGTCGGGCAGTTCGGCCTGCGGGTCCTTGTCGTCGAACAGCTGGCCTTGCACCTGCACCCGCACCTGCGGGAACATGTTCCAGCGTACGCGGTCGAGTTGCGGCAGGCTGAGCACGCCGCGCCCGAAGGCGTGGGGGAACATGTTCCACAGCCGCTGCTGGAATTCCTCCGGCTCGACTTGTTCGAACATCTCGTCCTGGCAGATCACGTAACCGGGTTCGATCGCCTCACCCAGGCCGGCGTCGTCGAACTGCTTGCGGGTGATGCGCGTGAACACCACACCGTGGCCCCACGGAAACGCGAGTTTGCCCTTGTGCGGGCCGTCGTGCTGGATGAGTTGCGGGTCGCGTTCGAGCGCGTTGACGACCTGGATTGCGCAATGCCGGGCCTGCGCCAGCGGGTTGATGACCACCTTGGGCTGGCCGTTGGCCAGGATGTCCCAGGCCTGCTTGTTCGCACGCTGGATCGTCTCCAGCTTCCAGTCCTTGGTCTCCAGGATCAGGATGCCCCGGCGCGGGTGCATGACGACGAAATCCGGGTGCGACTGTTTCGGACCCACGGGCACGTCGTACCAGAGCAGGTAGTCGTCGTCGAGTTTGTGTTGCAGCCGCTCGGCAAGCCGCTTTTCGCCGCTGGTCATGCGTGACAGGCATGTACCCAGGGCGGGAATC
Source organism: Burkholderiaceae bacterium (assembly GCA_041581405.1). Lineage (GTDB taxonomy): Bacteria > Pseudomonadota > Gammaproteobacteria > Burkholderiales > Burkholderiaceae_C > CAISIP01. Next base: position 6,435 of record JBFIDI010000285.1, on the reverse strand, counting down.
AGTGTCGCCATCCCTCTCCCGCGCAAGTCATCGAATTGTTACTTCTTGTTAGTGGCCGCATCATGCACCAATTCGGCGCGCCTTGCCAGCCTGGGCGCCGGGTACCCGCACGCGGGCAAGCAAGACGCCTCGCGGGCAGGTCGGCCCGATCGGCATCGGGTCGCCATGTATGAGGATGATTGTGCATATCAATCATGAATAGCACTTCATTAGCTATCATCAATACATGCGTTTCCGCCACCATTCCAACGATCTCGCCAAGACGCTGACCTTCGGCGTCATCCACGTGGCGCTGGCCATTGCCATCGGCTGGTTGCTCACCGGCACCTTCGTGTTCGGCGCCATGCTCGCGCTGGTCGAGCCGGTGTGCAATACCGTGGTCAGCCACGGCATCGGCTTGCTCATGCCCGATGCGCACCGGAGCCGGCGCCAGGCGGTGCGCAAGTCGGTAGTGATCGGCGTGGCCCACCTGGTCGTGGCCGTGATGCTGGTGCGGCTGTTCACCGGCAGCTTCGTGTCCGCCTGGTTGTATGCCTTGATCGAACCCGCCGCCAACGCGGTGGCGCACTACTTCTTCGAACGCTGGTGGCACCGGGCGCAGGTGCCGCCGGCTCCGGTGGCAAGCGCGGCCTGACCGGCGGCCGGCCGGGTGATGGCAGGTCCGCTCAGCGCCCGAGCACGCGCTGGCTCTTGCGCGAGCGCGCGGCAAATCCGGGCGGCTTGCCGCGCACCCAGGCCACGAAGCGGGCGATCTCCGGGTGCGCCATCAAGGCCTCGACGGTGTTGTAGTCGCGGGCGAGTTCGGTTTCGGTCAGCAAGGCATGGATCTGGCGATGGCAGATGCGGTGCAGGTATTCGGTCTCGCGCCCGCCGCGGGACTTGGGCACCAGGTGGTGCGCGTCGCGTTGCGGCGCCGGGATCGGGCGTTCGCACAGCGGGCAGATCGGCAACTCGCCCGGCTGCTGTCTTTGCAACTGCGCCTGCTGCGCCTCGCGTGCCGTGGCGATCAACTTCTTGCGCGCGCGTCCGACCATGGCGTTGCGCTTTCGCCCGTGTTCACCGGACCTGCAGCCAGATCTCGTTGCGGCGCAGAAACCACGGCATCCAGGGCGGGTCGTAACGCGCGTAGATCGGTTCGCCCTGGGTCTGGACGCCGGCGGCGGCTGTGGCGCGTTCGAGTTTGTCCCGATGCGTGGCGTAGTTCGCGTCCGACCAGAAGCCCGAGTACCGGATCACGGCGTAACGCTTGCCGGGTATCTCGCGGAGCCGAATGCGCGGATCGAGCGGCTCGGGCAGTGTCTGCAGCGTCAAGGATGCCGGCATCGTGAACTGCACGGTGAAGCCGCCCTCGGTGGTGGCCTGCGTCACCGGTGCGGTCATCGCGATCTTCGTGGGTTCGGGTGTCTGCGTCACCGGCGCCGTCATCGCGATCTCGCGTTTGCCCCGGTTCTCGCCGAAGATGTAGGCGGCCAGAATGCGAAAACCCTGGTTGCCGGCGTCTTCGGCCGGGCCGGCCACCGTCACCTCGGCCACCCGTACCGGCGCGTAGGCGCGTATTTCGAAGCCCTGGTCGTATGTGCGCTCGACGGTGTAGGCCGGCTCCTCGATCGCCTGCGCCACGGGCACGGCGCCGGCCACCAGTCCGAACGCCAGTATGCAGGTCGACAAGCGGTTCATGCCGGCAGTATGCGGGTGCAGGGCATCCCCCCGCGCTCGGCGGGTCTTGCCCCCGTGCCCTGACGGCAGACCATCGACGGGCGCCGCGGGCCGCCTTCAGCCACGTCGCGTGTTCTTGCGACGCTTGTCGCGGTGGTAGGTCAGTGCCGCCATGAGGCACACGGCCAGCGCCTGGGTGTCGATGCGTTCACCCGGCGCGAACACGATGGCGCGGTTGCCCTCGAATTGCAGTTCGTGCGGGAACAGGCTGCGAAAGGTGTCGACCAGCGTGGTGTTGCAGTTGAAATACACGGCGCAATGGCCGGGCTGCGACTTCGGGCAACCCAGCCGTATCGTGCTGCCGCTGCGCGAACCGCTGGTGAGGTAGGCGGGTTCGCCCCACTTCAGGGTTTCCTCGATCTCGCCCACGCCGTCGGTGGCGGCGGCCACCGAATGGATCAGCGTCCGGATGGCCAGCAGACGCTTGCGCGGTGCCGGCGGGAATGCGTCGAATACCGGTGCGACGGCGGCGTCGGGGATGGTCGCATGCATGTCGGCCATGGTAGCGCCGGGGCGGCATCGACGCCACCGCCGCGGGCGCTGGCGCCGATCAGGCGGCGCGCTTGGACAGCTTCTTCTTCGCGAGCTGCTTGTGGGCCGGCTTGCGCTTGCTGGTCAGCTTCTTGGCGCCGGCCTGGGGTTTGCCGTCGGTGGCGGCCAGCGGCTGGCTCTGCGACGCGTCTGAAACACCTTGTGGCGTCGTGCCGACTGCGGGGGTGGTCTGCGCCCGGGATGCGACGGAAAGGCCGGCCAACAACGCGGCCACGATCAGGGTCCTGGAAAAAATCATCATGGCAAGGGCCTATTCCATCAAAAACGGCGACAGTCGCTGGAGCTCGGACCGCAACAAGCGCCCCCGGTGGGTACGGGGGCGAGCGATGGTAACGCCGCACCCCGCGGCGTGCCTGCCTTGCTTACACATTGCTGCGCTTACGCAACGCTTGGGCCGCCGGCGGCCGCTTGCCACCGGCCGCGGCGGCAGCGCTCAGTGCGCGCTTTCGCCGAAGCGCCCCGCCTGGAAGTCGCGTACGGCCTGGTAGATCTCTTCGTGCGTGTTCATCACGAACGGGCCGTGTTGTGCGATCGGTTCGCGCAACGGGCGCCCGGCGATCAGCAGCAGTCGGGCGTCCTCGTGCGTGGCCTCGATGACCACGCCATCCGCGGTCGCGTCGTTCTTCAGGATCGCCATGCGTTGCGCGGGCACCGGCTCATCGCCGATGGTCACGGCGCCGCGGTAGACGTAGACGAAGGCGTTGTGATCCGCGGGCAACGGCTGCGCAAACCGCGCACCCGCTGGCAGGTGCACGTCCAGGTACAACGGTTCGGTGCCGTCGCGGGTCACCGCACCCGCCACGCCATGGCTGGCGCCAGCGATCACGATCACGTCCACACCCTCGGCCGTCGTCAGCCGGGGCAGTTCCGCGGCGCTGAAGTCGCGGTACCAGGGCGTGCGCATCTTGTCGCGCGCGGGCAGGTTCAGCCAGAGCTGGAAACCCTCCATCCGGCCTTCTTCCTGCTCGGGGACCTCCGAGTGGATGATGCCGCGCCCGGCCGTCATCCACTGCACGCCGCCGTTTTCCAGCAGGCCTTCGTGGCCGGCGCTGTCGCGGTGGCGCATGCGCCCGGCGATCATGTAGCTGACGGTCTCGAAGCCGCGGTGCGGGTGGTCGGGGAAACCGGCGAGGTAGTCGTCGGCCTTGTTACTGCCGAAGGCGTCGAGCAACAGAAACGGGTCGAGCCGGCGTTGCAGTTGCTGCGTCAGCACGCGCGTGAGCTTGACGCCGGCACCGTCGGAGGTGGCCTGGCCGGCGACGATGCGTTCGACCGGGCGCGCCTGGGTGACGGTGCTGCCCGGTTGGTCGAGGGTCGAGGTGTGCATGGTGTTGGCTCCTGAATCGGCCCGCCCGGCGGGATTCGCCGGTGCGAGGCCTTGGGTATCGATGGTAGTCAGCGAGCGCCGGCCAGGGAAGTCGCATGGCTGCGATGCACCGTCCTGCCGATGGAACGATGGACATGCCGCGGGTTCGGCCCGGGTTGCAGGAAAAGGCACCCGCCGCAGCCGGTATGATTCGCCCGCACCAGGCGCGGCGGCGCTGGCCGGCGCTGTTTCCTTGCCCACGCTCCGCAACGAGGACCCCCGATGCCCCTGAATACTTTCCGCACGCCAGCCTGGTGCCGGACGGCGCGCCGCACGCTGCTGGTGTTGCCGCTGCTGGCCCTGCTGGTCGCCTGCGGCACACCGACGATGCAACCCGAGCAGGCGGCTGCCGTCAAGCGGGTGGGCGTCGTCAGCCTGCTGCCGGCCGAACTGCTGTACGAAAAAATCGGCATCACGGTGTTCAACAACGAACGCGCCACGCGACCGGTCGGGGATGTCTTCAACCAGGCGGCGCGCCAAGGTGCCGAGCGTGCGCTCACGCAGGCGGGCCGTGAAATCGTGCAGATCGTCGACGTCGATGTGCCGATGCTGGCCCGGCGTGTCCGCAGCGCCTCCATCATCTTCGATTCGAACGCCGAACAGATCGAGGACAGCCTGCGGGCGCAGGTGCTCAAGCACCGGCTCGACGCCATCGTGCTGATCACCGAGAACATCGACGGCGAGCGAGGCCTCCATGGCATCCGCATGCTGTTTCGTTCGGGAATCGGCGGCATCCGGTTTGCCGTGGCCCAGGGCGGGTTCGCCACCACGCTGGTCGATACCCGCATCAAGAAGCTGGCGGCGAACTACGTTGGCCATGGGTCCAGGATGGTCCGGCCGGATGGCACGGAGTGGACCTACCGGCTCAATGTCGATCTCGACGACGCAACACACGCGCTCGTGCTGGCCCGCCTGCGCCAGGTGATCGCCGAGGGTGTGGCCAGCGATCTGTCGGGCATGGGCTTCTGAGCGACGGGCGCGCCAGCCGGCCCGCGAGCGCGGCGTCCGCGACCGCCCATCGGCGCATTGTCCGGCGCGGCAATCGATGGTAAGGTGATTGTTCGGTTCTGCCGGTCATGGTGATCGCGCGGCGATGTCTGTCGCGCATGCCGGCAGGCCGGGTCCGCGGAGAGTCCCATGCCCCTGTACATCATCGAGCGCAATTTCGCCGAGCAACTCGAGCTCGACGCCGACGGCGTGGTTGCCATCTCGCGCATCAATGGCGATGTCGGCGTGAACTGGCTGTTTTCGTTCCTCAGCGCCGACAAGCGCAAGAGTTATTGCCTGTACGAGGCCAAGAACCCCGAAGCCATCCGCGAGGCGGCGCGCCGGGCCAACGTGCCGGCCGACGTGATCGTCGAGGTGACGCAGGCGTTCGGCTCCGACCCGCGCGCGCTCGCTGCCATGGCGGGCTGAGCGTCGGCGGCCTGTTCGCCTTCGGGGCACGGGCCAGGCGGGGCCCGCGGTCGTTCCGGCTCAGTCGCGCCCGGCGCCGGGCCGTTGCGGGTGGTGCCGGCGTCGATGCGCCGCGGCGAACAGGCCGCCGGCGCCCGCCAGCAGCAACAGCGATGCCATGCCGGGCTCCGGCACGGTGTTCACCGACATCCTGAAGTTGTCCACCTGCATCGCGCCGTCCAGGTCGGCCGTGGTCGGTGCGCCGCCGCTGTATTCGAAGCCGATGATGGCGGCACCGAAGACGTCGTCGATGGCCAGCGCCGACGCGATCGGGGTGCCGTTGAGCGAGACGTCCATCAGCTCGGTATCGAGGTTCAGCATCGCGACGAGCTGGTAGGCCAGGCCGGTGACGTAGGTGAAGTTGCTGCTGCCACCGGTCGTGGTCACGCTGCCGGTGCCGCCGGCTTGGAACAGGATGTTGGCCACGCTGATGGCCGAGGTGAGCGATTCGCGGAAATACACATGGTAGGCGTCGTCCGTCTCGAACAGCAGGTCCATCGACATCGAGATGATGCCGCTGGTGTACGAGGTGCCCGCGTCGTAGCGGAAGTCCGGCGCTTCGCCGGCAGTCTCGGTCAGGCGCAGGAACTTGTCGGGGCCCAGGTTCGGAGTCGCGACGCTGCCGCCGTCTTGCACCGTGAGGACCAGGTTGGGGTCGACCGTCGTCGGCGCATCGGGCGCGCCGGTAAGGGGCGGCGGGTTGCCGACCGTGAAGCCTTCGTTGTCGGCGTCGTAGATCAGCAGGGCCTGTGCGGCGCTGCTCGACAGTGCCAGCACGGCAACCGCCGCCACGGTACGCATCGTCGGTGTCATCGGGTTCTCCTTCCATTTCGTGGGTTCGGCCGTTGCCAGCTGCCCCGCGGCCCGGACACGGCAACGCCAGTTTCTGGAATGTCGGCCACGGTCGCGGGCACGCAACTATCGGGCCGCGATTGAAAAGTGCTGTCATGGCGGGAACTTGCGGCGTCCCGGCCGATATCCCGGCGCCGGCTGTCAAGCCTGCCGACACCGAGATGATGGCGCTCCATGGCGTCAGGCCCGGGGCCGCCACGACCCGCCAGGGGCGGGCCGGATCGCATCGCGCACGGGCCGTTTTCGCACCGTTGGCGGCGGCGGCGCGTGCGCATAGTCAGGTGCCACTAGTCATTTCCAACCATTCCCCTGGCGGTGTCCAGTCCGTACAACCGGGATGTGGCAACGCGTTCAACCGGACGCGCCACCAACCGGAGAACCATCATGCTGAACCCTGACCTCATCCAGGAATTTTCTTCCCAGCTGCGCGGACGCGTGGTGCAGCCGGGCGACGACGACTACGACGTGTCGCGCCAGGTCTACAACGCGATGAT
>JBFIDI010000284.1:0-7622 GCA_041581405.1 Burkholderiaceae bacterium | reverse complement strand
TTGATGCAGCGAATCAGCGTCGACTTGCCGGAACCCGACGGCCCGCAGATGACGATGCGTTCGCCGAGCGCCACGTTCAGGTCGATGTCGCGCAACACGTGGAAGTTGTTGCCGTACCACTTGTTGAGCTTGTCGAAGATGATGATGGGTTCTGCCATGGTGTGGATCCGGATACGGGTGATGAAAGGGCCTGGGGAGGCGGAGCCTATCGGGCCTTGCCCTTGTTGACCTGCTTCTCGACCCAGACACTGTAGCGCGACATCGAGAAGCAGAAGGCGAAGTAGATCAGGGCGATGAACAGGTAACCCTCGATCTTGAACGGCCGCCAGTTGGCGTCGGAGTTGAGCGCCATGCCGAGCGCGCCGGTGAGTTCGTACAGGCTGACGATGGTCACCAGCGAGGTGTCCTTGAACAGGCTGATGAAGTTGTTCATGATGCTGGGCACGACCATGGCCAGCGCCTGCGGCAGCACGATCTTGTACTGGGTCTGCCAATACGACAGGCCCAGTGTCGCCGCGGCCTCGATCTGCCCCTTGGGAATCGCCTGCAGGCCGCCGCGGATGACCTCGGCCATGTAGGCCGCGGCAAACAGCGTGATCCCGATGATCACCCGCACGAGCACATCGATCGACATGCCGACCGGCATGAACAGCGGGAACATGAACGAGGCCATGAACAACACGGAGATCAGCGGCACGCCGCGAATCAGTTCCACGTAGATGGTGCAGACGGTACGGATGGCCGGCAGGCTGGAGCGCCGGCCCAGCGCCACGACCATGCCGATCGGGAACGCCATCATCATCGACAGCACCGACAGCATGATGGTCAGCGGCAGTCCGCCCCAGCGGTCGGTCTCGACCTTTTCGAGTCCGAGCACGTCGCCATACATCAACGTGAAGAAGATCGCCAGCGTCACGACCCACGCCGGCAGCAGCCAGGACTTCCAGAAGGCGCGCGTGCAACTGCCCACCAGCATGGCCAGCATGAGGATGGTCGCCAGCAGGGGCCGCCACTGGTCCTCGTAGGGATAACGCCCGAACAGGATGATGCGGTATTTCTCTGCCACCACACCCCAGCAGGCACCCACGCCGTCGACCCGGCAGGCGTCGTAGTCGGGCAGCCAGGCGGCGCGGATGAGGGACCAGCTGAAGAACGGGGGCAGGACCATCAGCAACGCGGCCAGCACGATGACGGTCATCACGCCGGTCTTCCAGTCGCCGAACAGGTTGATGCGGATCCAGGCGATCGGGCCTTCGGTCGAGATGGGCGCCGGGCGCGGCGCGATCGGTTCGAATGTTTGTGCGCTCATGGTGTCGGTCCGATCAGCGTTCCTGGATCGCCGCGCGGGCGTTGTACCAGTTCATCAGCAGGGACGTGGACAGGGACGTCGTCAGGTAGACCAGCATCACGATGGCGATGGCCTCGACGGCGCGGCCGGTCTGGTTCAACGAGGTATTGGCGATCGACACGACGTCGGGATATCCGATGGCCACGGCCAGCGAGGAGTTCTTGGTCAGGTTCAGGTACTGGTTGGTGACCGGCGGAATGATCACGCGCAGCGCCTGCGGCAACGTGACCAGGCGCATCACCTGGCGCGGATGCAGGCCCAGCGCCGCGGCCGCTTCGCCTTGTCCGGCCGACACCGACTGGATGCCCGAGCGCACCACTTCGGCGACGAAGGCCGCCGTATACATCGTCAGGCCGAGCAACACGGCCAGGAACTCGGGCGTCAACGCGCCGCCGCGTTCGATGGAGAAGTCGCCCTTGATCGGGAACTCGAAGTCCAGGGGAGCGCCACCGGCCCACCAGGCCAGCACGGCGGTGACGACGCAGATCGCCAGCGGAACCCAGAACATGCTGCGCAGCTGGCCGGTCTCCTCGAAGCGGCGATACGCCCATCGGCGGTAGGAATAACCCAAGATCGCGCCGGCGACCAGGCCGAGCGCGCCCCACAGGTGGCCGATCTCCCAGATCGGCTTGGGGAAGATGAGTCCGCCCTTGGCCAGGAACATCGGGCCCAGCACGATCGCATCCTGCACATAGGGCAGCGTCTCGGTCAGCAGCAGGTACCACATCAGCAGCTGCAGCAGGATGGGCACGTTGCGGAACATCTCGACGTACACATAACACAGGCCGCGCACCAGCGCGTTGCGCGAGAAGCGGCCGACGCCGATCAGCGTGCCCAGGATGGTCGTGAGGATGATGCCCAGCACCGCCACGCGCAAGGTGTTGACGATGCCGACCAGGTAGGCTTTCCAGTAGGGGGCGGCCGAATCGAACGAGAACAGGCTCTCGCCGATATCGAAGCCGGCCGGATCGCCGAGGAAATCGAAGCCGCTCTGGATGCCGCGGGCCTGCATGTTGATCATCGTGTTCCTGGCCAGGAACCACACGGCCAGGGCCACGACACCGATGGCCAGGATCTGATAGATGACGCCTCGGAACGCCTGGCTGCGCCAGGACCACCGGCTCTTCTTCGTGGGGGCTTTATCCGTCATGGGCACTGCTTCTCATGCTTCGCACGCAGGTGCGCGAACAAAAAAAAGCTGCTGCCGAGGCGCAGAATGCGTTCCGGCAGCAGCGTTTTGCACGGATCGGGAGGTCGATCAGCGCGCCGGGTACGGATACATCAACCCGCCCTTGTTCCACAGGTTGTTCAGACCGCGGGGCAGGTTCAGGGCTGTCTTGGGACCCAGGTTGCGGTCGTAGCTCTCACCGTAGTTGCCGACCGCCTTGATCACGCGTGCCATCCAGTCCTTGTCCAGGCCCAGCAGCTTGCCGGTGTCTTCGTTGCCACCGCCGAGCAGGCGCTGGACGACCGGATCTTCGCTGGAGGCCTTCATCTGGTCGACGTTGGCCTGCGTGACGCCGTATTCCTCGGCTTCCATCATGCCGTACATGACCCACTTGACGATGGCGAACCATTCGTCGTCACCACGGCGCACCATCGGGCCGAGCGGCTCCTTGGAGATCAGCTCGGGCAGGATCATGTGTTCCTTGGGATCCTTCGCTTCCTTGGTGCGGACCGAGGACAGGCCGGAGGCGTCCGTCGTGTAGGCGATGCAGCGACCCGAGAAGTAGGCGCTGGTGGCGGCCTCGACCTTCTCGAACACGACCGGCTTGATGTTCAGGTTGTTGGCCTTGGAGTAGTCGGTCAGGTTCTTTTCGGTCGTGGTGCCGGACTGCACGCACACGGTCTGGCCCTTGAGCTGCTTGGCGCTCTTCATCTTGGTGCGTGTGGGCACCATGAAGCCCTGGCCGTCGTAGTAGTTCACGACCGTCATCGACAGGCCGAGCGATGCGTCGCGCGACAGGGTGAACGTGGTGTTGCGCGCCAGCACGTCGATCTCGCCGGACTGCAGCGCGGTGAAGCGTTGCTGGGCGGTCAGCGGAACGTACTTGACCTTCTCGGCGTCACCCAGCGTTGCGGCGGCCAGCGCCTTGCAGACGTCGACATCCAGGCCGGACCACTTGCCGGTCGAGTCGGCCGCGGCAAAACCGGCCAGGCCGGTGTTGACGCCGCATACGACCTGTCCACGCGACTTGATCGCATCCAGTGTCTTGCCGGCATGGGCTGCCGGAGCAGCCAACATCGCCCCGAACGCAGCCAGCGCGACGGCGGCGAGTTGCAGTTTGCTTGATTTCATCTAGGTTCCTCCAATTCAGTATTGATGGACATGCATCACATCCGGCCACGACCGAACACGGCACATACGTCCTGCGAGGACTTTATCGTCTTCGGCTTCTTGTTACATCGGGGTTTACTCGGACGCACCATGCAGGATTTGCATATGCGCATCCTGGTGCAGTTTCCACCACGACACCCATGGTTAGCAGGATTCGTGCCGCGGTCGGGCCGGGTCGTCAGGGAGCGGGTGCGGTGTCGCCGGCGTCCAGTGTGTCGTCCAGCGATCGTCCGTGCCGCATGCGGCGGTACAGCGGCAGTGCCAGCAGGCCGGCGAGCACGAACAGCAGGATCGAGGTGGCAATGCGCCAGCGCGAGTCGACGGTCAGTCCGCTGCCCGCCAGCGCGAAGATCAGCGCCTGCGGCAGATAACCGACGAAGCTGCCGGCAAAGAACGGCGTGGTCTTGATGCTCGATACCCCGCCCACCAGGTTGGTGATCAGGTTGCTGCCCACCGGCAACAGCCGTATCAGCAGCGTCATCACGAACGGGTCGCCGCGGATGAAGTCGTCGAATCGCCGGAGCTTGTCGGGGAAGATGCGCCTGACCACGGCGCGTCCGAACCACCGCGAGTAATAGAAGGCCAGCATGCAGCCGCCGAGCGTGGCGACCGCACTGAGCACGGTGCCGCTGACGACGCCGAACACGTAGCCGCCGAAGAACGCGACGATCTGCCGCGGCAGTCCGAGCGCCGTGATCACGGCACCGGCCGCGAGAAACACGCCGAACCCCTGGTAGCCGTGGCCGCGCACGTTGGCATTGATCCACTCGCGTTCGAACAGGTGCTCCAGGCCGGCATTCTTGACCAGCAGGCCCAGGCCGATGAGTGACAGGATCAGGAAGATGCCGCGCAACCATACGGGCAGTTTGGGCTTTCTCATGGGCTCGGTGTCGCGGATGATGGCCAGCCGCATGGCATGCGACAGCCGCCGATTGTGCATGAACCGTTCGTCGGCGACGGCGCGCCGGCCCGCGCGGGCCCCTGTGCGGATCAGATGTAGCCGGGTACCGGCTTGGTGTGGCGCATGTGCAGCGACATGCCCAGTGCGGCCATGTGGTTGGCGTTGCGACCCAGGATGGTCTGCGACAGCGGCAGGAACTCGGTCTCTTCGTAATGCGCGTGCGCGTGGTATTCCTTGACCAGTTGCTGCACCGCGACCGCGTCGAGCGTGGTGTCGTGCCCCTTGGCGATCTGCTTGAGCTGGGGCTTGATGCGTGACCACCAGGCTTCGATCAGCCGGTGCTCCGTGGTCAGCCGCTCGACCATGGTCTTGACCTGGTCGTGCTCCCGGCCCTTGGCAGCGCTCTGCATGACGGCGGGAAACAGTTCACGCTCCTCTTCGCCATGGTGCTCCAGGATCACCGCATCGAAGAAGGCCAGCATGTCGGCCGCCACCTTGCGCGCGCGTTGTGCCGGCTCCATCAGGGCCGGCAGCTCACCCAGTGCGTCGAGATGGCCGATGATGCCGACATGGCATTGCGAGAAGTTCGCGATCGGTGCGTCCTGGCCTGCGGGCGTGGTGTCATCGGTCATGGTCGGTCTCCTCGCGCGGACATGGTGTCCATGTCGCCATTGTGTTCCGCATCGATGCGGCGCGGTTTGATTCCGGTCAAGCAAACGGGCTCGTGCACCGGCCGCTGCCGCTGCCGGTTCACTGGACCAGGGGTGTGTCGGCCGCCTCCAGGTCGACGCCCACGACACGCGCATGGCCGGCCAGCAGCTGCAGGTACTGGCGCAGCGCGGTGATGAAGCTGTGTTGGCGCAAGGCCATCGCGACCGCACCGCGCACGGCGGCGAAGGGCTGGTCCTGCCCCGGCTCGCGCGCCAGGATCTCGACCACGTGCAGGCCGAAGCGGCTGTGCACCAGGCGCGGCAACACGCCGATCTGGGCCTGGGCGAACAGCTCGCGCGCCAGTTCGGGGGCGACCGCGTCCCGCGTGAGCCAGCCGAGGTCGCCGCCGTCGGCGCCGCTGGGGCAGTTGGAGAACTCGCGCGCCGAACGGGCGAAACCCTCGCTGCTGCTGCCGTCGTGGCAACGCACGTCGAGCAGGCAGGCTTCGGCCCGATCGCGCAGCTTGACGACGTCCATGCCCTGGGTCAGGGCAAACAGGATGTGGCGGGCATGTACCTTCTCGCCGCTGCGGTAGGACGCCGCGTTGGCCTGGTAGTGGCGCTCGCAGGCCTGCTCCGTCGGTTCGGGTACCACGACCTGCTGTTCGATCAGCCGGTCGATGGCATCGCTGGCGGCTTCGCTGACGATGCCGTCTTCGCCGGCCGTGTCGTCCCGGGACAGAAAGCCGGCGGCCTGCGCGGCCTGGCGCAGCAACTCGGTGCAGGCGCGCTGGCGCAGTTCCTCGGCCGTGAGTGTGGCACCTGCGGCATGCAGGGGGATGCCGTTGATGGCAGCGACCGGCGCGTCGGCAGATGCCGCTGGCCGAGCCGTGGTGGACGTGGGGTTGGTCATCGGGGGGCCTTTCTGCTCAGACGCCGGCGCCAGGCTGGCGCGGCTGGTTGTGACCTGCGGGCAGGTTCAGGCGGCGGCTGCGCACCATCTGGTGCGGACGGAACAGGTAGGCCACGGTGGCGAATCCGCTCCAGACATGGACCAACCGGCTGAACGGGAACAGCAGGAAGATCGTCATGCCCAGCACCAGGTGCAGCTTGAACGGCCAGTCCACGGTGAGCAGCAACGACGCGTCGGGGCGGAAGGTCACGATGCGTTGCGCCCATTCCGACAGCAGCAGCATCACGTTGCCGTCGTTGTGTGCAAAGGAGAACGGCAACGTGACCAGTCCCAGCACCAGTTGCACCCACAGGATCAGCAGGATGGCGATGTCGGTGCGATGGCTGGTCAGGCGGATGCGCGGGTCGAACAGCCGGCGGTGCAGCAGCAGGCTCAGCCCGACGAAGCAGACGGCGCCGGCGATGCCGCCCGCGGTCACCGCGATCATCTGCTTCTGGCCGGCGGTGATGAAGGGCTCGTAAACCCAGTGCGGCGTCAGCAGGCCGACGAAATGGCCGAAGAACAGGAACAGGATGCCGGCGTGGAACAGGTTGCTGCCCCAGCGCAGCGTGCCGGCGCGCAGCATCTGCGAGGAGTCGCTTTTCCAAGTGTACTGGTCGCGGTCGAAACGCGCCAGGCTGCCCATCAGGAACACCGCCAGGCAGACGTACGGGTAGACGTTGAACGCGAAGTTGTGCAGGTAGGTCTGGATGCTGCTCATGACGGGACTCCTTCATGCATGGTGGCGCCCTTGCGCCGGACGATTTGTATGGTCTGTTCTTCTCCGGGCCGCGCCTGGCCCTTGGTCGAGCAGCCGTCGAACACCGGTGGCTCGGCCCAGGCGGCGTCGATGTCCTCGTCGGCCGCCAGGACCACCGGCTGTGCCTTTTCGCCGGCCAACTCCAGCAGCGCCCCCAGCACGCTGGCATAAGGGCTCTGGTGTTTCTGCAGCGCGCTGAAGACGGCGTTGAAGATATGCGCCATCTCGGACAGGAAGGCCTGCGCCTCCCTGGGGGGCTGGGTCGAGACGAATTCCAGCACCACCGGCAGGTAGTCCGGCAGTTCACCTTCGGCCAGGTAGAGGCCGGCCTTTTCGTAGGTCTGGGCCAGGTCGATCATGGCCGGGCCCCGGTCGCGCGAGTCGCCGTGCACGTGTTCGAACAGGTGCAGCGAGGTCGCGCGCCCGCGGTCGAACAACGCGACGTATTCCGCCTCGTTGTCCAGGGTGTCGCGCCGCGCCAGCAGGGCCAGCAGCGCCTCGATCTCGGCCAGGCGTGGCGCCGACAAGGCCTGCTCGGCGCGCAGCACCTCGCGCATCTGCGGCAGCGCCTGGCGCAGGCCGTCGTCGGGATAACCGAGCAGCACCGCCAGCGTGCGCAGCGTGCGCGCAGCGGCGACGGGTTTGTGGGAACCGAACATGTTCATACCTCCGC
>JBFIDI010000283.1:0-7637 GCA_041581405.1 Burkholderiaceae bacterium | reverse complement strand
ATGATTGAAATCGACCGTACGCTGCGCGCACTGCGCCTGTCCGGAATCCGCGCCACACTGGACACACGCATCCTGCAGGCCCAGGCCACACAGCAGCCGTTCCTGGAGACCTTCTCGCTGGTCTTGCAGGACGAACTGGACCGGCGCCGCTCCCGCCTGACCGAGCGGCGCTACAACCAGTCCGGGTTGGACGAGCGCGCCACGCTGTCCGACTTCGACTGGCGCTTTAACCCCAAGTTGCCGCGCCAGGCGTGCTTCGAGCTGCACACGCTCAAGTTCATCACCGAAGGCAGCAACGCGCTGATCATCGGCAAGCCCGGCACCGGCAAGAGCCATGTTGCCAAGGCGCTGGCCTACCAAGGCACGCTGCAGGGCTACGACGTGCGTTACGTGGAGGCCGACAGTGCGTTTGCGCATTACAGCCTGGCCGGCGCCGACGAGCAACGCAAACTGCTTGCCGCCATGATCGAGCCTGACCTGCTGGTGCTGGACGATCTCTTCCTGGCCCGGCGCATTGCAGACGCCAGCGCCGAGTTGTTGCAGGCCATCGTCCACCAGCGCTACAAGCTGCGCCGCGCCATCGTGGTGACCTCAAACCGGGTCGTTCAGGACTGGGGCAAATACCTGGGCGACAACACCATGAGCACCACCATCCTGGACCGGCTCATGCACCGCTCAACCCTGCTCGAATTCGAGGGCAAGAGCTACCGACTGAAGGAGGCCGCCGCGCGCATGGCCCGCGACACAACCAACGATTGATAATTCGACCGTCCTGCCTGGAGGAATTTGACCGGCCACAGGTGGGGGAATTTGAAGTGGCCATCGGGGACATGCGGCCTGTACGTTTCTTATACTTTGCACCAGTCAATAAAAATTTCCGACCTAAATACGATAACGCTGTCGAGCAAGCTGCTATGTCGGTACAGGACTACTATCGAACTCAGCTAAGTGGTAGTTCGATCCACTTCAATAGCACTATTGTCGAGCATTGCCAGGGGCAAAAGGAAGGTGTTGATTACGCTATAGATCCTTGGACGCAAGTTTTTCAGGAGGTCCAATTTTGCTTTCCCACTATCAAGTGGGGCTATCCTGAGAACCGGTGGGTTGTTTTTGCTGATGTAAGGCACCAGTGCATGGCAATGGGGTGACTCGGCGCGGGCACTAACGGTGTAGCAGTCATGCCTTCACAAGAACTTCAGGCGTTGTCTGGCGAGCAGCCCATCTATGACGATTGCAACGAGGAGCTTTTTTCTTCGGTGGTCACTCTCTGAGCTTGGCACATCCCCCAGGATGTGACTCTGGCAGCGCCCAGTGTGACGTCAACGCATTAATGTGGTCTGGATTCGCAGCGTATCCAAATACCTACTTCAGAACAGATGGAAAAGCGATACGGATGTAATCGCCTTTCATTCGACCATAGCCTAGACGATGAGTGCTTGCACTCGGCAGATTGGCGTTTCCACATTGCTGTAGACGCCAATAGTCTTTATTCCCCGAGCTTGCATCAAGAATGTGAAAGGCTTGTACATCGGAATTGGAGAAGTGGCATTACCAAAGGCCTTTTCATCAATCAAGCTGCCCTGATGGTCAAACCATTGGAAGGCGACCTGCGTCTGCGCAGATACATCTAGATCGGGGACAACGGTTACTGTTACGGCGTGGCAGAGATCTGGAAGAACGATAAAAATACCCTTCGGCCGCGCCGCGACACCTGGCGTTGGCCAAGAGTCCTCCATCAACGGTTCGCCCCACGTTGTCCCGTCGATGACTTCGAGCGGTGCAGGATCATACGGCGAAGCGATAGTGAAGCCGTCCTGCGCATACGGCAAGGCGATTTGCTGTCCATGGATATAGAACGGAAACTGCAGGACAGCAGCCTTCGTTGGCGCCAACGGAACACCTGTGAAGGACTTTTCAAGTTGAAAGGCTGGTGACTTTGGCTTCTTTCGCACGGGAACTCCTTTGAGCTACTAAGACCTGTTTGTCTGTGCCGATAACTGATTTTTTTGCCTCTCTTGGGTAAGACCGTCAAAGCCGAATCTTGTTCCTGGTTCGTTCGATCAACTTCCCGATTAGCGCGGTGATTGCTGCGATGCCCGCGCTCCCACCGGCGATCAGGCCCGCGGTGATGAGGATGTCGGTGGAGTGGTAGAACCCGAGTTGCGAAGGACTGAGAGCACGCGTCACGGCCGCGAGATCCTGCAGGCGTTCAAGGGTCCGCACGCCGGCGGCACTGACGGCGAGCCCGATGAACAACGCGAAGTAGGCCCGCAGCTTGCTCTTGTCAGCCTCAAGCTTGGCGAGCGCGCTCCAGGCCGCCTCGAGGTCTAGCTGCTCCTTTGCATCGCCCGGCTTGGCCGCGAAAGCCAATTCGGCAACCGCCGCCTTCGCGTTCGCGACGGCGATGGCCTCTCCGTACCAGATGGAGCCCAAGACCGCAGTGGACCTCTCGACAAAGGTCGTCACGACGACCAGCGCGCCCACTAGCTTGGTTGCCTCATCAACAATGTCGTTCAGATACGGAATTCCGATAAAGTTGAAGGCCCAACCGGGAAGGGTCGCGCCCAGCACGACAACCAAGACGAAGAGATTGTTTCTGTTCACGATTCAGCTCCAATCCAGCAGCTTTTCGAGGCGTCGCGCATCCGCAAGCCATTTGGCCTTCTTCGCCGCGTCCACTTTCCTATGCCAGTGCGCTTCCCAAAACTCCGATTGCTGAACCAAATCCTCAGGAATCGGCTCGGAGCCACGAGACAGGTAGGCCCGCGCCGCCATCAGTGCGAACAGGTCGTAGTCCTGCAGGCTCGCCTGAACCAGATTGCCCGCAGGCCAGGGCATCCCCAAGGCCAGATCGCTGGCGGCTTGTTGGAGGAGCATGGGTGTCGTGGCTGCGGCAATCGCGAGTTTGTCGATCCACCGCTTCTGTGCGGCTCGATCAATCGCATCCTTGGCGGCACCCGGCTCCATCTGCAGAAAGCCGCGGCCCGGGCCCCTCGGGTGCTGCGTGCGCTTCGTCAGGTTCATTCCTTCATGCCAGCCGGTTCGCACGTGAAAACTGAGGATCGCGTGACCCACGCTGCCATCGAGCGATTGGATGGCACCGCGCGCCAACTCGACGAATTGCTTCGCTCGCTCGGCAGGCTTGGCGTCGACATCGACGTTCGACGGCCGTGCGAGCCCGCGCGGTCTCGTCGGGTGAACAGCGGTGGCAGCCACCAGCGCGGCCGCCCACTCCGCTCGGCCCTTCCAGTTCGTCAAGTCCGCGGCCGAGGGCAGCCGCGCGAGCATGGCTTCGTCCGGTTCCCGTGCCGCCGCTTTCGCGATCGTCTCGCGCTGCAGCGCCGCCAGGTCCGGATCGGCGCTCAATCCTCGCATGCGTTCGAACACGTAAGCAGCCACCTGATGCACGGACAGACCCGCCGTCATCGGGACGACACATCGCTGAACGGCGCCGTCTGTCACCTTTGCCAGCGGCAGGAAAAGATGCGGCAGGGAGAGCACCGGTTTCTGCGATTCATCTGCCCCAACCGGGTAGACCTGCACGTTCAATTGCAGTTCCCCGGTATTTCTGGCATTCGGATCCAACAGCTTCATGCCACGGAGGCAACGGCTTGCTAGAGTTTCAACCCAATCGCGGCGTTCACCCGAAACGGACTTCAGGGCGAGCAAGGGCGATAGCAGGTCCAACGTGGTAGTACCGTCCGCCGCCACTTCGAGCTTGAACGCAGCAGTGACGTCCAGCGCGAACCTCCCCGCGGTCGTACCCGCCATGAGGGCATCGCGCAACTGGCAAAGCCATAGCGAGATCGACTGCGGCCCGGAACCCTTGGAAAGGTCAAAGCGCCCCTTGTGCGTGAGCCTCGGCACAAGGTCATCGGGCGATCGCACAACCGGCGTCTCGAAGATAAACAGCGGAGAAATGGCCGCCCGGCTCCCCAGCAGTTCGGCATTGCGGCGCGCCATCACGCTCGGACTCGCCCTGCCCTGCACCAACACATCCAACGACGATAACCGCACGTGCCGCGGTGATAGGCCCGCCGTGCCGTTTATGGCGGCAGTTGTCTCGCCGCGCTCTAGGTAATGCGCCCGGCCTTTGGCGGCATCGCCCGAGTCGGGTGTGATCAAGAAGTCTCCCTCCGCGCTGGGATCGCTGCGAAGCAGCAGCGTCCGCACCTCGCTCTGGTGGGATGACGGAGAAATTTCCCATCGCAGTTCCACGGGGAACCCCGACTCGGAGGTGCTTCGCAGCGTCCGCAGATACATGGTGCGCATGTCGCCAACGTCGGGGGCCTTCACGGCCAACTTCATCATGCGGGCCGACAGTGCCGCCGCGATTTCCTCGAACAGGCCGATCGCGCGGTCCAGGTCGTTTTCGTTCGCTCTGCCGGTCCCGACGAGTTCGGCGACAACCTGGTCGATGCGGGACTCGAGATGGCTAAAGGACACCAGCGCCTCGAACAGCGGATCTGCGCTGAAAGATCGCACCAAGGCTGCGCCTCCGAACCGCACGTTGACTTCCGCGACGTCCTGGTCCGCCGACGGGACCATGAGCGACAGGCCGTACTGCCAGCCGCGAACTTTGGCCACGAAGGCGGCTAGTTCCGCTGTATTTGAAGCATCCTCGGACATCACCGTATGCCGCAGGATCGTGGGCGTGGGCGGCACCAGGCGCAGCGGCAGCGGAATCCGCCAATTGCCGCCGGCCGGAGGACGCACGTCGATCTCTGCGGTGTCCGCACCCAATTCACCTGCCCAGATCACCTCGTACCAGTCGCTGGGCACGTAGCCATCGATCTCCTCGTCACCAGCCACCTCGACGTATTGGGGCCTCATCTTCATCGGCCCCTCGATCACTGCCAGCGACTGCCGCCCCGCATCCGCCCACTGTACGACGAAGTCAAAGCTGCCATGCAGGCCGGACACCCCGAGCGGGATGCGCACCGGGGTGTACGAGAACAGCGGCTTCTCGTTGCCATTCGCCGGATGTGGTTGGACCAAATCGATCCGGCCCCAGAGAAACGTGTGCCCGGCCGGGACCGGCGAGATCTCGACGTTTACCACCGTGACAGGTGCGAAGCAGACGCGGGTGTCGGCCCGGCTGGCCTCCTGAAACTTCCTTGCCGCAATGTCGGTGACGCCCGGCTCTCCGTCCACGATGGATTCCAGCCGACCTGCCATCGCGTCCGCCATCTTGCGCTTCGAGACCGCCAGGCGGGCGTAGTGCCCGGGCTTCCATTGGCAAAGTGCCTCGCCGACGGCACGCGACACGAACGTTTCGAGCGTGCCCGCGGCGCGACCCGCCAGCGCGTTGAGGTCCACATCCTTGGCTTCGACCGATGTCTCCTGGCCATCGGGCATGAGCACCTCGACGGAACCGGACCGGAAGGTCCTGGCGAGGGGTTCGGGGGCGTGGAAGCTGCCACGCGACGCGGTGACTTGTGCCGTCGAGAGCATGTTCCGGCGCAGCAGCCAGAGGCTGGTTCCGAGGCTGCGCGCGGCTTGCGCATCGACGTCGCCGTCGAGCTGGCGCAGCAGGGAGAACGACGCACCGAACACCCTCTTGACCGCCCCGGCCCAGGTCTCCCATTGCGCGGGGGTCTGCAGTCCGAGCGGAAGCACGGGCGAACACACGCTCGCGATGTCGTTTGCCTTTTTTTCGGCATCGGTCACGATGCCGTCCTGATCGCGATCGAGCAGGCGCTGATCGCAAAGGTCGGGGTCGCGATAGAACCCCACAGCGACGTCCATGCGAACCGGCCGCGGCGTCGCCGGCCAAGAGTCGACTGGCAGCGTCGCAGCCAAATTACAGGACTGATCGCGGTCGCTTTCGGCTTCCAGCTCGGCGCAGATCAGGCCGAGCCAGTCGATCACACGCTGCTTGATGTCGGGCGAAGCAACGACGCGGCTGGCGAAGCGGACCTCCAGCGAAGCGATGAAGTCTGCCGCGGCGATCGCATGAGAGATCCGGCGGAACTGTGCCAGCGTGTGGGTTCGCTGCAATTCCGCCATCCGGGGCATGTCCGGGTTAGTGCTGAAGAGGTTGGCGGCACTCCAGCGCAACACGACATGCACGACAGCGTCGTTTGCGACTCGCTTGAGCTCCCATTGCGCGTCAACGCCGGCCAGTTCCTGCAGGCGAAGAATAGCATCGCGGTACAGCACGCGCGAGGGGGACTCCCACTTCACCACGCACATGCTGTCTTCGAGATAGTGGCCGGCTCCGTCGCGCAGCCCGATGCCGATTAGCGCGGAGACATCCTCACCGACCAGTTCATAGGGGTTGGGCGAGCCCACCCGCATTGCACCCGTGGCTCGCACGGCCGTGCGAGCCGCGATCTTGGCCAGCGGCACCAAAATGCGGTGGCGCAGCTTCGCGGGTTGATCCGAGTCCGCGAGCAGCATCAACTCGTTATCTTCCACATCGGCGCGCACAGGTGTCACGTTGTCACGCTCGACCTCGGCAAGCTCGCCGGCCGCCCAGTAGTCCACAAGGTCGTACCGCGCCGCAAGCGAGCGCAGATCCACCTCGTCGTCCGGGCCGGTGGGCAAGTTGTACAACGGGTTGTCCCGTTCCACGATCACGGCGACCTGACCGTCCGGCGTGGTGGTCAGCATCTCCCTCACCTCAGGCGCTGTGAAACTCACCACGTTCTTGTCGCCAACGAGCCCCTTGTCCACCAGCAGGCCATCGATCAACGACGAGAACTCGGCGCTCTCCTTTAGCTCAAACACCATCGATACCGAGGCGATGGCCGCCTTTTCGAACAGATGCTTGATCGGGTCCTCGCTGCTCTGGAAGGCCAGTTGGAAACCCGGCGCATTCACCGTGGCTGCCATCCAGAGGATCTGTGCCAGCGCCTCGGTATCGGCCAACCGGGCATAGGTTGGCGTTTCAGCCGGCGCGACTGATGCCGCGGCAAGCACAGCGGGGCGTGGCGGGTTGGGCTCCTTCGAAAGGTTGGAGACGAACAGGAAAGCCTCCGCGTCCTCGACGAACCGCAACGGCACGCCGGCATCGCTCTTCGCAGCATGGGCGAGCCGCACCTTCTCCACCAGGGACGCCTGGATCATCTGCTTCAGCAGAGTGCGGATGCGGGCGTCCACGTGCAGCACGGAGTAGACAGGGCGCGCGTTCCTCTCCGCGCTCTGCTTCTGTTCAAGTTGCACGTCGATCTTGACGAACCAACGCGACGGGACGAGCGTGCCCGATTTCGACTTGCCGGGGGCTTCGACGCGCGGCTCCACCCCAAGCGTGCCGCGTCGCTGCGCCAGCGCACTGAGCGCGGACGGAACGGCCACGATGTGGAGCACAGGACCTGCCGCGCCTTTCTTGCTCATCGGGACCAGGGAGTCCACGACGAATCGACGCGCCTGTGTCGTCTTTTCGAGGTCGCGTTCTTCCAGCCACGCGGTCAGCTTGACCTTGCGCGCGTCCAGGTGAGCCGCGAGTTCACGTTGATACCTATCTGCGTCCTGCGCGGCCAGGCCTTCGATGCTCAAGCCATCCGTCGTGATCCAGTCCTCTTGGAAACCGGCCCGCGGCGCGAAGCCGAGCGTCCACTCGTTGGAAGCACCAAGCTCGGCGAGCGGGACTTCGGTCTTGAGGAACTGCGCGAGCGGCACCGTGACAGCCGGGT
>JBFIDI010000282.1:0-7658 GCA_041581405.1 Burkholderiaceae bacterium | reverse complement strand
TGGTGATGGACATGTTCGTCGGCAAGCTGCACGCCAAGGTGGTGCGGGTCGACGCCGAGGAGCAGTTCCTGCGCCACCTGGCCGGGGTCAACGAGCCCGAGGCCAAGCGCAAGATCATCGGGCGCGAGTTCGTCGAGGTTTTCAAGTCCGAGGCCGCCAAGCTCAAGAACGACCATTCGCGGCACGTGGCCTGGCTGGCCCAGGGCACGATCTACCCGGACGTCATCGAGTCCGGCGGTGCCAAGAGCAAGAAGGCGGTCACGATCAAGAGCCACCACAACGTCGGCGGCCTGCCCGAGCAACTGGGCCTGAAGCTGCTCGAGCCGCTGCGCGACCTGTTCAAGGACGAGGTGCGCGAACTCGGCGTGGCGCTCGGCCTGCCGCATGCCATGGTCTACCGCCATCCGTTCCCCGGCCCGGGCCTGGGCGTGCGCATCCTGGGCGAGATCCGGCGCGAATACGCCGACATGCTGCGCCAGGCCGATGCCATCTTCATCGACGAGTTGCGCACCTTCATGGACCCGGAGTCCGGCAAGAGCTGGTACGACCTGACCAGCCAGGCGTTTGCCGTGTTCCTGCCGGTCAAGAGCGTGGGCGTGATGGGCGACGGCCGCACCTACGAATACGTCGTCGCGCTGCGCGCGGTGCAGACCAGCGACTTCATGACCGCCGACTGGGCCGAGTTGCCGTATGGCCTGCTCAAGCGCGTGTCGGGCCGCATCATCAACGAGGTCAAGGGCATCAACCGCGTGACCTACGACGTGAGCAGCAAGCCGCCGGCGACGATCGAGTGGGAGTGAGGGGTTCGACGGAGGCTGATCGTTGCCGGTCGACATCGCCCACCAAGGTCGATGGGCTGTGAATCCGGCCCATGGTCGTCGCCCAGGTGGTATGTAGGCACGTTGCTACAATCGCGCGTGGAGGTGCCCGGTGACCATGACAACCCTATCGAGCCGCGAGTTCAACCAGGATACTAGCAAGGCCAAGAAGGCCGCCAAGACGGGGCCGGTGTTCATCACCGATCGTGGCAAACCGGCGCACGTGCTGCTGAGTATCGAGCAGTACCAATCCCTGACGGCGCCAGTTGCAAGCATCATCGACTTATTGGCATTGCCTGGAGCCGAAACGATCGACTTCGATGCGCCGCGTGTTCGCGCAATCGCGAAGCCGGTCGATCTGACGTGATGTTCCTGCTCGACACGAACGTCGTATCGGAGCTTCGCAAGGCCAAGTCCGGCAAGGCCCATCCGTCGGTGACGACATGGGCCGCTCAGGTGTCTGCCGGTAGTCTGTACGTGTCCGCGATCACGCTGCTGGAACTCGAGATGGGCGTGCTGCAACTCGAACGGCGAGATGCCGCCCAAGGAATGATCATTCGCACATGGTTGGATGGCCATGTGCTCCCCGCGTTCGCCGGACGGGTGCTCGCCGTCGATACCGCTGTGGCGCTTCAATGCGCGCGCCTGCACGTGCCGGACCGGCTGAGCGAGCGCGACGCGATGATCGCCGCCACCGCGCTCGTTCACGGCATGACGATGGTGACCCGCAACCTGGCCGACTTCGAAGCGAGTGGCGTGCCGTTGCTCAATCCTTGGCTCTCATGAAGCGTTCATGTGCGGGTATGCGCGATCAGTCGGTTCTGGTCCCGGGCCGGCCGAGTCGACTGCAGGGGTGATCCCCTGGGCCCGCGCCCCCCACTTGGCGCCCGTCGGCGCCGTTGCCCTGGATCAGTTCAGCGGTTGACTAACGCCCCGCCGTACCCGCCGGCAATTCCATCACCACGACCGGGCCTTTCGACGGCGACGGGGTGTTGGCCGCCAGACGCGGCTTGCCGCCTTGCTTGAGCACGGCCGCGTCGGACATGATGCTGACGGCTTCGTCGAGCAAAACGTCCTTGATCGCGTCGCGGCTCTTCTCGGCGGCCAGGTCCTTGCTGAGGCTGCGTTCGTTGGCCTGCAGGCCGTCGTCGGCCAGCGCGGCGCGGGCCGCGCCCTGCAGGCTGGCCATGCGTTTTTCCGCTTGTTCGCGTTCCTTGCGGCGCGTGACTTCGTTGAGCGAGATCACGTTGTTCTTGCGCATCTCGCGAACCCGCGCCACGTCCTGCAGCAGATTCTGGAAGTCCTTGTCGCGCTGGATGCGGCTTTCGTGCCGTGACTGCAGCACCGGAAGCAGGCTTTTCACCTCGCCCACCGGCGCATAGTCGGCCGCCGCGATGCGGGTCCAGGGCAGGGCGTTGTCGAAACTCGATTCGCCGTATTCGTCGGGATCCATGGTGCCGGGGAAGCTGATGTCCGGCGTCACGCCGCGCAGCTGGTTCGTGCCGCCGTCGACCCGGAAGAACTGCGCGATGGTCATCTGCAGTTCGCCGAACGCGGGCTTGGCGTTGCGGGCGAGCTGGTCCAGGCTGGCCACGGTCTGCACCGTGCCCTTGCCGAAGCTGGGCTCGCCGATGACGACGCCGCGGCCATAGTCCTGGATGGCCCCGGCGAAGATCTCCGACGCCGAAGCCGAGGCGCGGTTGATCAGCACGCCGAGCGGGCCTTGCCACGCGATGCCGCCGCCGACGTGTTTCTCGACCGTGACGCCGCCCTGGGCATTACGTGCCTGCACCACCGGCACCTTGCCCACGAACAGGCCGGTCAGCTCGACCGCCTCGCGCAGCGAGCCGCCGCCGTTGTTGCGCAGGTCCACCAGCAGGCTGTCGACCTTCTGCTGCTTCATCTCGGCGATCAGCGCGGCCACATCGCGCGAGGCGCTGCGGAAGTTCTTGTCGCCTTTCTGCCGCCCTTCGAAATCCTCGTAGAACGATGGCAGCGAGATCACGCCGACCCGGCGCTGGCTCGCGCCGTCGGGCACCTCGTAGATCTTGGCCTTGGCGGCCCGGTCCTGCATCGTGATCACGTTGCGCACCAGCACCACGTGCTTGTTGGGCATGTCGACCCCGCTGCCGGCGGGCAACACGTCGAGCCGCACGGTCGAGTTCGCGGTGCCGCGGATCAGCGACACCGTGTCGTCCAGGCGCGCGCCGACCACGTCTTCCATCGGGCCGTCCGCACCCTGGGCCACACCGACGATGCGGTCGCCCGGCTGCAGCTTGCCGGACCGGCTGGCCGGCCCACCGGGCACCAGTTCGCGGATCGTCGCGTAACCATCGACATCCATCAGCACGGCGCCGATACCCACCAGCGACAGGCGCATCGAGATGTCGAAGTCCTCGGCCGCGCGCGGCCCGCGGTAGTTGGTGTGTGGTTCGATCGCCATGGTGTAGGCGTTCATGAAGGCCTGGAACGCATCGGCACTGGTGATCTTGGCCAGGCGCTTGATCGCGTTGTCGTACCGCTTGTCCAGGATGCGCACGTTGGTTGCGTCGTCCGTGCCGGCCAGCTTGAGGCGCAGCCAGTCGTTTTTGACCCGCTTGCGCCAGAGGTCCTTGAGCTGCGCCTCGGTGCTCGGCTGGGCCTGGTCCTTGCGGTCGATGAGCATGGTCTCGTCGCCCTGGAAGTCGAAGCCCTG
This sequence comes from Burkholderiaceae bacterium, assembly GCA_041581405.1. Taxonomy (GTDB): domain Bacteria; phylum Pseudomonadota; class Gammaproteobacteria; order Burkholderiales; family Burkholderiaceae_C; genus CAISIP01. Next base: position 4,145 of record JBFIDI010000282.1, on the reverse strand, counting down.
GCGCAGCAGGCTGCGGGCATGGGCCATGCGCTCGGTCGCGCGGCAGGCATACAGGTTGAAGATGTCGAACGGCGCGCGCAGGTCCTCGGTGTAGATGGCGTCGTCCAGCCGGGTGCGCTCGGCCGCGAGGCGATCGATGTCGGACTGCAGGAAATACAGCTTCTCGGGGTCGAGCGCCTTCAGATACTGGTCGAACATGCGGCTCGACAAGGCATTGTCGAGCGGGGTGGGCTTGTAGTGGTAACGGGTCAGCAGTTCCGCGGCCAGGCGGGCCGCCTTGGCCTCTTGTACCGCGGGTTTGAGCGCCGGCGGACAGAGTTCCTGCGCGTTGACCGCGGCGGCCTGCACGGCCATCAGCAGGCCCCATACGAACCAGACCAGCTTGAGCTTCATGTGTACTCCCAACGGACCACGCGGCCCGGCAAAACCGCGATCATCCCATGACACCGCGCCCGAACGACGCATTCACCGATTCGCGTGGTTACAGGCGGTTTCCGTAGCGCCTGAAGAGCGTAGCACCAAGCCCTTGGCCGCGCCCGTCGCGGGTCTTGTGCTGGCGCCAGGGTCGGAGTCGCCGGCCGGGTCATGCCTGCCCGGGCCGGCCGCCGGCCAGCGCGTTCAGGAGCCGCGCAATCCGCGCCGCGCGGCCTTGACCACCTGCCGCATGTGCAGCGCCAGGCCGAGCTCGGCCATCTTCGGACCCTGGCGGCCCAGGATGGTTTCGGCCAGCGGCAGGAACCGCTCCTCCTCCAGCCGTGCATGGGCGTGGTAACGCTGCACCAGGCGCACCACGGCCTGCCGGTCGACGTCGGCGGTCAGCTGGCCCTTGGCCAGCCTCGCCAGGCCGGGCTCGAGCCCGCGCCAGAGCGCTTCGATCTCGCGGTGCTCGGCCACCAGCGCATCGACCAGGCCCTTGACCTTGTCGCGTTCGGCGCCGGTGTGCGCAGCGGCCAGCACGGCGGGAAACAGGTCTTTTTCTTCCTCGGCGTGGTGGTCGAACACCGCCACGCGGAAAAACTGCAGTGTCTCCTCGGCAATCGCACAGGTGCGCTGCGCCGTCTCGAGCATCGCCGGCAGTTCGCCGAAGTTGTCCAGGTGCGTAATGATGCCTTCGTGGCAGTTCGAGAAATTGGTCAGTGGCGCCTCGATGAGGGGGTTGGTCGCGGCAGATGTGTTCGCGGTCATGGTTGCGCTCTCCAGTCTTGTTGCCATCGGCGCTCGGCGCCGCTCGGCGATGGCATCAATGTAACCAGGCTGGGTGTGGCCGTGGGCGTTAACAGGCGCTTGTTTGATCTGGCGCAGACCGGTGATCTGCGTCGACCCGGCCGGCGAAACCCCGAGTTCGCCGACGGACTTCACCCGGGGCCTGACGCAGTCGCAGCTGCCGCGTAAGACCGTCGGCGTCTGGCGCAGCGGAACCACGTGCGCGCCGTCGGCGGACGGGCCTGGCTCGCGGCACTTCGGTGTATCACCGGCCCCTTCGCAACATCCCCAGCAACGGCTTGACGCTGAACCCGTGCAGCAGGATCGACAGCGTCACGACGATCAGTGTCAGCTGCACCAGTTGCAGCGCCAGCGGCTCGGGCAGGCCGTGTTCGATGGCGTACATCAGGTAATACAGCGAGCCGATGCCGCGCACGCCGAACCAGGCCGTCATGCCGCGGATGCGCAGCGGTGAACGCTGGCCCGCCAGGCCCAGGAACACGCTGGCCGGGCGGGCGACGCAGAACAGAAACAGGGCCAGCGCCACGGCGTCCCAGCTCCACGAGTTCAGGAACAACGATCCTCCGACCAGCAGCACCAGCACCACTTCCGACAGCCGCTCCAGGTGTTCCTTGAACACCAGCGAGCCTTCGCTGACCAGGGTTGGCGGCGGCGTTGGGTTGTCGGCCATCGGGTCGGCGCCGCCTGCCGGAGCGGGCGGAGCGGCGGTGTCGATCCCGGCTGCGGCCGAGGCTTCGTTGGCGGCCGGGGCCTCGTTGGCGGCGTCCGGCGCCTGTCCTTGTTGCGACGCCGCCCGGTTGGCCAACCGCATCTCGGTCTGGCGCAACGCGACGGCGGCGAAAAACACCGCCAGGAAACCCCAGGCTCCGACCGCGACCGACAGGCCGTAGACGACGCCGATCAGGCCCAGGCCCAGGAAGTCGTCCATCACGCCGTGTTGTTGCGGGCCGCGGCGCAATACGTCCACCACGCGCGCCAGCGCAATGCCGGCCAGCACGCCGATGGCCACGCCCGCCAGCGTGGCCCACAACACGTCTTTCCACAACCAGCGCAGGCCCATGTCGCCCAGGTCGTGCAGGCCCAGCAGGCCCAGGCCGAGCACGACGAACGGGAACGCGCTGCCGTCGTTCAGGCCGGCTTCGCAGGTCAACTTGAAACGCAGCCGGTCGCGGTCGCCGGGGTGGCGGATCTGCACGTCGGTGGCCAGCACCGGGTCGGTCGGCGCCAGGATGGCGCCCAGCAACACGCTGGCGCCCAGCGGCAGGCCCAGCACCCAATGCGCGAAGGCGGCCACCAGCGCGACCGTGATGGCCATCGAGACCGTGGCCAGCAGGATCGGTGCGCGCCAGCGCGGCAGGCTGAACGGCACCGGCATCTTGACGCCGGCCGAGAACAGCGAGATCAGCACCGCCACTTCGGTCAACACCTCCAGCAGCGCCGATTCCTTGAGCGGGTTGAAATGGAACAGGTTGAACACGGTCGGCCCGAGCACCAGCCCGACCGCCAGATAGATGATGGCCGAGGTCACCGGCCCTCGTTTGAGCAGCGAGGCGGTCAGGCCCATCACCAGCAGCAGGCCGCCGATGAGCAGGAACCATTGGTTGTTGGTCACGTTGGTGATTCCGTCCGCTTGGGTTCGAGGTGGGGTGTGGTGCGCGCGCCGGCGTGCGGCGCTGCGCCCGGGCGCGTTGCCGCACGCGTCAAGCGCGTGGTGCAGCCCGACTGTAGGTACAAGCATCGGCGGCAGGCATCGGCGCCGGCCGCATGTGCGCGTAGGACGCCGCCGCCCTGGGGTCAGCCGTCCAAGGCCTGAGCCAGCTTGCCGCTGGCCACGCGCAGGGTCGGCGCGGCCAGCGATGCAAAACCGAGCAGCAGGCCGTTGCGCCGCGGCTGCGCGGTGGCGCCTGTGCCGCCGGAGCGCAAGGGCAGCACCACCAGGCCCTGGGCCCGGCAGCGCTGCAATACCGTGTCGACGTCCAGCCCGGGCGCGAGCCAGCACGGCAGGTTCAGCCCGGTCGGGTTGTCGATCACCTCGAGCGCGCCAGCGGCTTTGTGTTGCAGCAACTGCACCAGCAGGGCGCGCCGCTCGGCATAGAGCTGGCGCATGCGGCGCAGGTGGCGCGCGTAATGGCCTTCGCGCATGAAGGCGGCCAGCACCAGCTGGTCCAGGATGGGCGGGTAACGGCTGGTGACCGACCGGGCCGCGGCGAACACGTCGACCAGGGCCTCGGGCAACACGAGGTAGGCCACGCGCAGCGCCGGAAACAGCGTCTTGCTGAAGCAGCCCACGTACAGCACCGGCGCATCGGGTTGCAGCGCGCGCAGCGGAGGCAGCGGCTTGCCGGAATAACGGTATTCGCTGTCGTAGTCGTCCTCCAGGATCCAGCCGCCGCTGCGCCGCGCCCAGTCGAGCAAGGCCAGGCGGCGCGGCAACGACAGGCTCATGCCCAGCGGCGCCTGGTGCGCCGGCGTCACGCAGGCCAGGCGGGCCTGCGGGTGGTGGCGCTGCGCCCACGCCACCACCATGCCGTCGTCGTCCACCGGCACCGGGCACACGCGGACTCCGGCCGCGCGCAACGCCGCCTGGGTGCCGGCATAACCCGGGTCCTCGCACCAGGCGGCATCGCCGGCATCGAGCAGCAGACGCGCCGCCAGGTCCACCGCCTGCTGCACGCTGGACAACACCAGCACCTGTTCGGCCCGGCAGACCAGGCCCCGCGTGCCACCCAGGTATTCGGCAATCGCCTGGCGCAGCGGCAGGTGCCCCATGGCATCGCCGTCGGCCATGGCCGACGGTCCCAGCGCACGTGCCTGGCGCGCGGCCAGCATCGCCCACAGCCGCACCGGAAACTCCTGCAGTGCCGGCACATGCGCCGCGAACGGCACGCCGGCTGCCGGCAGCGGGAATGCGCCGAACGGCG
>JBFIDI010000281.1:0-7681 GCA_041581405.1 Burkholderiaceae bacterium | reverse complement strand
CCTGATCGGCGACGACCAGGCGCTGCACATGCGCGCGTTGACCGGGCTGGCCTGCAACCCCAACGTCGGCGCCGTGTTGCTGATCGGCAGCGACCCGCCCAAGCTCCGCACCCTGGCGCAGGCCATCGAGGCGCGCGGCACACCGCTGGTGTCGATCTGCCTGGACGACTGCGACCACGACAGCCTGAGCCTGAGCGACCGCGCCATCCGCGCCGGCGCGCGCCTGCACCGGGACCTGTCCCGCCAGCGCCGCGTGCCCCTGCCGCTGTCGCAGTTGTTCATCGGACTCGAATGCGGGCGCTCCGACCCGAGTTCGGGCATCGTCGCCAACCCGCTGATCGGCAGCATCACCGACGCCGTCGTCGGCCACGGCGGCAGCGCCGTGTTCGGCGAGACGCTGGAATGGCTGGGGGCCGAGCACCTGCTGGCGCGCCGCGCCGCGACGCCGGCGGTGGCCGAGGCCGTGCGCCAGGCGGTGCTGCGACGCGAGGCGCTGGCCACGCGCCAGGGCGTCGACCTGCTGGGCAACAACCCGGGGCCGACCAACATCGCCGCCGGCTTGTCCACCATCGAGGAGAAGTCGCTGGGTGCGATCGCCAAGAGCGGAACGGCGCCGATCGCCGGCGTGCTGGCCTATGCCCAGGCGCCGGCGGCGAAGGGCCTGCACGCGATGGACGCGCCGGCGTATTCGCCGGAGTCGCTGACCGGTTTCGTGGCCGCGGGTGCGCAGCTGCTGCTGTTCTCCACCGGCGTGGGCAACAGTTATGTCAGCCTGCTGGCGCCGACGATCAAGTTGTCGGCCAATCCGCAGGCCGCGCAGCGGCTGCACGAACAACTCGACTTCGACGCCAGCGCTGTGTTGCGCGGCGCATGCACGCCGGACGATGCGGCGCGCGAGTTGCTGGAGCTGCTGGTCGATGTCGCCAGTGGCAGCCTGACCTGGGGCGAGGTGCTCGGTGAAGGCGACGAAGTCATCAGCCGCCTGGGAGAAGCCTTGTGAACCATCCGGATCCGGCCCGCGACGCGCAGCCGCACACCGACGCACCGGCCGGCGCCGCGGCGCAGGCACTGGTGCTGCACGCGCGGGACAACGTGGCCACGGCCTTGCGCGCACTGGACGCCGGCGGCCAGGTCCGCGCGCACGGCGCCGGGTCGGCGGACGCCCACGTCACGCTGCGCGAACCGATTGCGCTGTGCCACAAGTTCGCGCTGCGCGCGATTGCGCCGGACGAGGTCGTCGTCAAATACGGCGAGGCGATCGGCCGCGCCACCCGGGCCATCGAAGCCGGGGAACACGTACACACGCACAACCTGGTGAGCGCACGGGCGCGCTGAACGACGCGTGCGCGCGGTGCGGCGCAGCGCGGGAACGGCTACAGGATCAGCGCGAGGCTGGCGTCGAGATGCTCGGACGGCAGGCGCTTGAAGCCCGAACGCGCAAAACGATGCAGCCGCCCGACCAGGAAGGCCGTCAACGCCGAGGCCATGACCTGGGCGTCGACACTGGGCGTATCGGTGCCGCTGCCTTCGACGACGGGACGCAGGCTCTGGCGCAACGCGGCTTCGAGCTTGTCGAAGAACTGGTTCATGCGTTGCTGCAGCCGCGCGTTCTCGAACACCAGCGCGTCGCCGACCATGACGCGTGTCATGCCGGGATTCTTCTCGGCGAACTGCAGCACCATCGAGATCATCGTGCCGGCCTGGCGCGGCACCGCCGGCGCGGCCGCGGCATCGTCGACGGCGTCGGCCTGGGCACGTTCGGCGACCTGGTTGACCAGCGTGAACACACTGTGCTCGATGAATTCGATCAGGCCTTCGAACATCTGCGCCTTGCTCGCGAAATGCCGGTACAAGGCGGCTTCGCTGACCCCCAGCCGGGTCGCCAGCGCGGCCGTCGTGATGCGATCCGCATCGGGTTGCTCGAGCATCTCGGCCAGCGCCTGCAGGATCTGGATCCGCCGCTCGCCGGGCTTGGGCCGCTTGCGCGCGACGGGTACGGCAACGCCGTCCGGATCGGATGCGCTGAGACTGGTCTGGGCGTCTGGCATGGTGGCGGCGGGAGAGAGTTTTTTATTCTCGCATAGCGCCATCTAGGGGCAAACCCGCACCAGCACCTGCGCGCTCGCCGGGCCCCGCGGCCCCCCTCGGCCAGTCCGCCGCAGGTCGGCGCACCGCGTGTTCAATGGGAACGGATCATGGTGCCGAACGGCTGGTCCGTCAGGATCTCCAGCAGCAAGGCATGCGGCACCCGGCCATCGATGATGTGCACCGAGGCCACGCCGCTCTTGGCGGCATCGAGGGCAGAGGCGATCTTGGGCAACATGCCGCCGCTGAGCGTGCCGTCGGCGAACATGCCGTCGATTTCGCGCGCCGTGAGGTCGGTCAGCAGCTGGCCGGACTTGTCGAGCACGCCGGGGGTGTTGGTCAGCAGCAGCAGCTTCTCGGCCGCCAGCACCATGGCCAGCTTGCCGGCGACGACGTCGGCGTTGATGTTGTAGCTCTCGTTGTCGTCGCCGAAACCGATCGGCGTGATGACCGGGATGAAGGCGTCGTCCTGCAGCGCGCGCACCACGCTGGGATCGACACTGACGATGTCGCCGACCTGGCCGACATCGTGTTCGCGGCTCGGATCCTGGTTGTCGAGCATCTTGAGCTTGCGCGCCCGGATCATCGCGCCGTCGCGGCCGGTCAGGCCCACCGCCTTGCCGCCGGCCTGGTTGATCAGGCCGACGATGTCCTGCTGCACCTGGCCGGCCAGCACCCATTCGACCACTTCCATGGTCTCGGCATCGGTGACGCGCATGCCCTGGATGAACTCGCCCTTCTTGCCCAGGCGCTTGAGGGCGCTTTCGATCTGCGGGCCGCCGCCGTGCACGACGACCGGGTTGATGCCCACCAGCTTGAGCAACACGACGTCTTCGGCGAAGTCGGCCTGCAGCGCCGGGTCGGTCATGGCGTTGCCGCCGTATTTGATGACCATGGTCTTGCCATGGAACTTGCGGATGTACGGCAGGGCCAGCGCGAGGATCTCGGCCTTGTCACGCGGTGCGATGGGGGACGAATCGGTCATGGGGCAGCAATATTCGACGATGATGAAGCACCATTGTGCAACATCACTTCAGCGCGCACGCTTCAGTTGCTCCACGGCGCCACGCGCGACCCACGACGCATGACAGGTCAAGCGGCCGCGGAGCAGGCCAGCCCAGGCCCCCACGGAACTGGTTTTGCCAGGCCGCAGGGGGCGCCCCCAGCGGGGGCTTCGGCCGGTTTACATGCAGTGAAACCGGACAGACGGGGGGCGTCTTTCATTTCAGGTTGCCGAACACGGACTCCACGTAGCCGTGCACGCAGGTGGTCAGCACCGACTTGATGCCGTCCACGTCGTCGCGCCGGGCCGCTTCGCGCAGCAGCTCGAGTTGCACCTCGAGCTCCTTCCAGGGCAGGAATTCCTCGTGGGCCTTCATGATGCGCGGGTGATCGGTCGGCGAGGGATCGTCGCCGATCAGCAGTTCCTCGTACAGCTTCTCGCCGGGCCGCAGGCCGGTGATCTTGATCGCGATATCGCCATCGGGCGCGGTTTCGTCGCGCACCGTCAGGCCGGAGAGTTCGATCATGCGCCGCGCCAGGTCCATGATCTTGACCGGCTCGCCCATGTCGAGCACGAACACCTCGCCCCCCCGGGCCATGGCGCCGGCATACAGCACCAGCTGCGCCGCCTCGGGGATCGTCATGAAATAACGCGTCACGTCGGGATGGGTCACGGTCAGCGGCCCGCCGCGGGCCAGCTGCGAGCGGAACAGCGGCACCACGCTGCCGCTGGAGCCGAGCACGTTGCCGAACCGGACCATGCAGAACCGCGTCTTGCCGTTGGCCGCCGCCAAGGCCTGCAACACCAGCTCGGCCATGCGCTTGCTCGCACCCATCACGTTCGTCGGCCGCACGGCCTTGTCGGTGGACACCAGCACCATGTTGGCCACGTGGCTCTCGACCGCGGCGCGCGCCACGTTGAGCGTGCCGAACACGTTGTTCATGATGCCCTCGGCCGGGTTGCTCTCGACCAGCGGGACATGCTTGTAGGCCGCCGCATGGTAGACCCAGTTCGGGCGATAACGGCCGAACACCTCGTGCAGGCGCTGCGGGTTCGCGACGCTGCCCAGCAGCGCGACGATGTTGACGTCGAGCCGGCTCGCCGCGCACAGCGACAACAACTCCTGGTGGATGGTGTAGAGCCCGTATTCGTTGTGGTCGAACAGCACCATCTGCGCCGGCCGCTCGAGCGCGATCTGGCGGCACAACTCGCTGCCGATGCTGCCGCCGGCGCCGGTGACCAGCACCACGCGGTCGGTGGTCGAGCGGGTGGCGATGGACGGATCCGGAATGACGGGGTCACGGCCGAGCAGGTCCTCGACGTCGAGTTCCTTGAAGTCGCGCACCGTGACGCGACCACTGGCCAGGTCCAGCATCCCGGGCAAGGTCCGGATGTGAACCGGCACGTTGCGCAGGCTGGCAATGATCTCGTTGCGCCGCGCGCGCGTGACGCTGGGCAGCGCCAGCAGCACATCGGTCACGCCGCGGCGCTCGACCAGGTCCTGGATCTGGTGCGGCGCGAACACGAGCAGGCCGTTGATGCTGCGGCCGATCTTGTGCTTGTCGTCGTCGACGAATCCGACCAGCTTGTACTGGTGGGCATTGCCGATCGCCGCCGCGGTCTGCACGCCGGACTGCCCCGCGCCGTAGATCAGCAGCCGTCCCGACATGGCGGACGAGCCGAACAGCCGCTCGGACAACAGGAAACGCGCCGTCGCCCGGCTGCTGCCTACCAGCAGCAGGAACAGGACCGGTTGCAGGACACCGAGGCTGCGCGGAACGTCCGGCCAGCGTTGCCACAGCAACAGGCCGAACAACACCGCGCCATACAGCGCCACGGCCTTGACGATCGCCAGCAACGCGGCCAGGCCGGTATAACGAAAGATCGCCCGGTACAAGCCCAGCTTGATGAAGATCGGGATCGCGAGCAGCGGGCCGAGCATGTAGACGCGCCACTGCGCACCCACGGGCCAGTTCAGGCTGTCGAGGCGCAGGCTGAACGCGAGCCAGGTCGCGATCGTGGCCAGCACGATATCCAGCGCAATGACGAGCAACTGCTTGCCAAGCCTGGGCCAGCCGATCAACAGGGATTTCACGCGGTACTCCGAGCAGACACGAGACTGGCGCCCAGCAGCCACAACAGGGTCATGCCGAGCGCGGCATCGCGAAAAGGCGCATTGACCATGGCCGTGGTCGCCACCGAGGCGCACATCACGGCCGAGACTCCACCGAGTCCGGACACGCGAAGCCACGCGTGTCGCATGGCCCGCCACAACAACCACACCAGCACCAGCATGCCGAGGACACCGGTCTCCATGCCGCTCAACAGGAAATCGTTGTGCGGATTGTTGATGGCGGCGAACTCCTGCTGCGCACTGGCCGGAAGGTCCTGGCTGATGCGCTCCCAGACCGAGGTCCAGTGCGGCCGCCAGCTTCCCAGGCCGGTGCCCAGCACCGGGTGCTCCACCATGCCCTGCGTCGCCTCCTGGACCATGCGCCAGCGCACACCGGCGCTGGTGCTGTAGTCGGCCGTGCGGCTGGCCGCCCGCAGGTCGGTCGCCAGCTGCATGAAACGGTCATGGGTCATCGGCGACAGATGCAGCAAGGCGCCGCCCAGGGCCGTCATGCAGGCGATGCCCAGCAGTCGCGCGCGCGCGCCGCGAAAACGGTACATGAGCACGACACCGAGCGACACGCCGAGCAGCAGATGGGCGTTGCGGGACAAGGCGTGCGCGGAGACGGTCGCCCCCAGCACCAGGGCCAGCGCCAGGAAGATCCAGCGCACTTCGAGCCGCCAGTCCGCTCGCAGCCCCAGCCAGACACAGAGGCCGAAGGCGGTCGCCATCGAGATCATGTTGCCGCTGCTGAAGTTGTTGCGCGACACCAGCAGGCTTTGCCACACGGTCCACTCCGGCAGGCCCCAGACATGGTGCACGGCGATCAGCAGCGCTGCAATGGCGGAGGCCAGCAGGAAGCCGGCAAATGCCGCGCGGACCTCGCGCCGGGTCAGCATCATGCCGATACACAGGACCAGCGCGACACGAAAGACATGGAACAGGCGCGTCGGCGTGTCCTCGAGCCAGTCGCCCGTGAATGCGAGGACCGACGTCCACGCCAGCATCGCGACCACCGGCAGGAACACGGCGCCGTGCGGCAGCCGGCGCAGGCGCTGCCGGATGTCCGGGCTCAACCCGAGCACCAGCAGCATCAGCAGGAAATTCAGATACAGCACGCCGATCGGCACATAGGCGCACAGCCCCCAGCTGAAGGCGACGATCCCGACGGCCCGCGTGCGCCATGCCGATGCCGGCACGCGGGTAGCGCCGCTCACATGGGAGAGCTCACTGCTGGATGACAAACTCTTCCTTCGAGCGACCTTCGGCGACCAGGCTCGCCATCCAGCGCGGCATCAGGCCACGACCACTCCAGGTTTCACCGTTGGGCCCGCGGTATTTCGCCGCGACCGGGACTCCCTTGGCCTTGCTGGCCGGCTTGGCGGCCCGGGGGGCCTTGGACTTGGACTTGGACTTGCTCCTGGCGCCGCGCGAAGTCGCGGCCTGCAGGTCCTTGATGGTGATACCGAAGGCATGCATCTTGGCCACGATATCCTGGACCGTGCGGTCGAATTCCTTGGACTTGATGTCTTCCGCCTGCTTCTGCAGTTTTTCGATCTGGACCTGGATTTCAATAAGGTTGCTCATTTTTCGTTCCTGGATGGAGAATATCTCGGTGGCTGCCCTGTGGTTTATTGTTCTGGAAACCCGGATATTCTAGAGTTTCGAGCCACCGATTCGGCCGGCATGCCTATTTCCACCTGCGACATATGCACGTTGCGCGCGCCGCGATAAACCCCCGCAAACCGCGCGATTCAATGGGTAATGCCTTCCTGCTGGATAACCTTGGCAAACGTGCGCCAGAGAATCAACAGGTCGAAGCGCCAGCTGCGCCGGCGCATATATTCGACGTCCAGGGCGACCTTGGCCGGAATCGGTATTTCGTCCCGACCGTTGATCTGGGCCCAACCGGTCAGGCCCGGCAATAACCGATGCACGCCATGTTCGGTTCGCAATGCGACCAGGTCGTGTTGATTGAACAATGCCGGGCGTGGCCCGACAAAACTCATGTCCCCTTTCAGGATGCACCACAGCTGCGGCAATTCGTCGAGACTGGACTTGCGCAGGAAGGCGCCGATCGGCGTGAGGTACCGATCGGGATCGTCCAGAAGGTGAGTGGCCACTGCGGGCGTGTCGACCCGCATGCTGCGGAACTTGGGCATGCCGAAAATGCGGTTGTCGCGGCCGACTCGATCCGACCAGTAGAGGATGGGGCCCCGCGATGTCAGCTTGATCAGCAGGCCGATGAACAGGCACGGTAGCGCCAGCAGCAACAGGGCCGGCGCCGCCAGCGCCAGGTCGAACAGGCGTTTCACCCCGGACCTCCCGGCCGCATGGCCAGTCGAATGCCCTGCTCCAGCGGCATGACCGGTGCCCAGCCGAGCCGTTCACGGGCATGCCCGATGTCCACCTGCAGGTCGACGGACAATTTCTCCCACGTGGCGCTCCGGCCCGCGCAGGCGGCGAGAAAGGCGATCAGG